>PLCH01000586.1 GCA_003135585.1 Chitinophagaceae bacterium | reverse complement strand
TTTTACGCTCCGTTTTATAAAAACGAGTCAGATCTCTAAGAAATGGCAACCGCAGAATGTGCCAGATCCTTTGCCAGGTCATGGGCCAGCTTACCATTGGTACTTGTGCTGGATTTGGTTTTGACCTCAACAGCCATATGGCATTGACCATTAAAGGTTGCCGCAGGCTCAATCTGCAATTTGGAAGCATGAAGGTTGCCATTCACGACACAACTGCTTTTCAATTGAAGCAGTTCTTTTACCTTGATGGTGCCGGTTACAGAACCCATTATATCGGCCTGTTGCCCATTGACATCTCCTTCAACCACTCCGTTGGCCCCAATTACTACCTTTGCAGTACAATGGATGTTGCCAACAAGGGTGCCGTCGATACGAAGGTCGCCGTTACTGGTAATATCGCCTTTTAAGGAAGTTCCAGCTCCTATGAGGCTAGTGCTGGTTCCTGCAGGAATTTCTCGTAGCATATCGGATTTTGATTTTGCGTTAAACATGGTATCAGATTTTAATCGTTTATTTTTTCAGGTTTTGGAATTTTTAATTTTGTTGTGTCCAATTTCACTGTCTTGTTTCCCTGCAAAACATTTTGGAGGCTCTGGAAATACTGGTCTCTGTACCTCATCTCCTGCTCTAACGAATCAGTACGCATTTTTAGTTCACGGAGCTCCTTAGTATTATTTACATCCCCATAACCCGGAATGTATAATTTTAAGGGGGTAAACACTATGAGAGCCACTGTCAGCCCGGTTAGTACGACAAAAATCGTGCTTAGAAAGACGTAAACACTCAACCTGGACAATTTAAAAGTAACCACCTCTTCATAGGTGTCATCGTTCATTACAACAAGGCGATAGCGGTTCTGAAGTCGTTTTAAGGTAGAATTGGCATCGAATTTGGCCATAAAAAAAGATTGCTGTTTAAAGGTACCAACTTATGACGATTGCCCTGTTAAATCGGCGCAAAATAAGGGTTATTTTAAAATATATTTCTTGAAAATCAGTTATTAACAGATTAGTTTGCAGCGCAAATGCACAAGACCGAGGTGAAAATAATTATCAGTTTTTCCTTTATTCTTTTCTCACTGTTTTCCCTGGACTCCTTCGGGCAGGCGGGCATTGAATATGACCTGAAAAAACCGGAAAAATTTGAAAACCGGCAACTGGGTTATGAAAAAACCGCGACTACAAAATTTGGTATTCCCCGTCATTTTTTACAAAATTCAGTCACACATTACAATTATTACTTCAATGCAAACAAGAAATTGAATGAGGTTGTGGCGAGGGCTAAAGCACAGAACAGGGATGATTTTACAAAATTGCTGCCATTTTACAATTATAACCTGGATATAACTTCGAGGGACAAAAAAGAATTGGACTCGATCATTTCCAAAGCAACAGCAGGTATTCTTATCCATGACCTGAGAAATGACTGGGTTGATAACCTCTATTTGCTGATGGGAAAAGCCTATTATTTCCGTAAGGACCTCGATACCGCTTACATTGTTTTTCAATTCATCAATTACGCATTTTCGCCAAAAGAGAAAGCNNATAATTTTATCGTGTCTACCAAAGAAAAAAACAATGTCGCAAAAAAAATATTCAGTCTTCCGCCGAGCCGGAATGAAGCAATAATCTGGCAGGTTAAAACCTTTATTGCAAGAGATCAATTGACCTCTGCCGCTGTTTTAATAGAGGCTTTAAGGCATGATCCTGAGTTTCCCAATCGTTTGCAGCCGGACTTACAAGAAGTTCAGGCCTGGCTGTTTTATAAACAAAATATGTTNNTATTCACCTCGAAAAGGCGCTCGGAAACGCTGAAAACAGCCTGGAACAAGCCCGTTGGGAGTTCCTGATCGCCCAACTTTATGAAAAAGCAAATAAATCCGGACTCGCACAGCAATTTTATGAAAAAGCAGTTCAGCATACCTATGATCCGGTTCTGGAAGTTTTCGGGCGTTTATACGCCATCCGTCAGGGAAATGGGACCGGGGAGGAATATATTAAAAAGAATATAGAGGCGCTTGTGCGAATGGGGAGGAAAGAGGTTTATGCAAATTACCGCGATATCATTTATTACACCGCCGCAGAAATTGAATTGCAGAACCATAACATTCCTGCCGCCATAGACTTTTTGTTAAAAAGCGCTAAATCTGCTCTGCCCAACAGCCCTGAAAAAAACAAAGCCTTCCTGAAATTGGCTGATCTGGCCTTTGATCAAAAAAAATATAAGGCTGCCAAAAATTTCTATGACAGTATCCTGGTTTCAGGTCCTTCTTCTCTCGAAATCCAGGATAGTTTCCTGGACCGTAAAAAAGCTTTGGATAAGATTGTTTTGGAATTGGGAATTATCGAAAGGCAGGACAGTCTGCAACGCATAGCAGCGATGACTCCAAATGAAAGAAATGCCTATATCAAAAAACTGACCAAAGCCCTTCGGAAGCAACAGGGGCTTACTGAAGAAGAGCAGCAAAGTTCGTCCAATTTTTCATTCTATAATAATAATGCAGCAGCCTCTGATCTCTTCAGTTCAGTNNATTTAATGATTTCAGATCCAAATGGGGCAATCGACCTAACGTGGACAACTGGTTCTTATCATCCCTGGCAGCAAAACAAAAAATTGGGTTAAATAAAAACAGTGCCAACCAGGGTATAGCCACCGAAAATCCCGGCAAACCAATCCCCGCACTGATCTCTGCCGAGTCTTTGCTAGAAAATGTCCCATTGACTGCAGAAAAGTTGAAAAAATCAAAGGATTCTGTTGAAAATGCTTGGTATAAGCTGGGCAAATCTTACCAGGATGACCTGCCGGATTACCGGGCGGCTATCGGTGCTTATGACAGCTTACTCGAAAAATTTCCGGGTACAAATTTTCAGGAAGAAACCTTATTTAATCTTTACTATTGTTATAAAAAAATCGGGGATGAAACAGGGGCGGCGAGAGTATTGCAATTGCTGAATGATAAATATCCCTCTGGCAAATATATCCGTTTGATATCGAATCCTGTTTCTGAAAATTCAGAAAACAGGGGAAAGCTAGCTGCCACGCAGCTTTATGAAAAAATTTATATGGCATTTATTGAAGGAAATTTTGATACAGCCCTTTCGGACAAGAAAACGGCTGACAGCCTGTATGGGGAGAAATACTGGACTCCCCAGCTGCTTTATATTGAGGCGGTTTATTTTATTCATAAACGCCGGGATAGTGCTGCCATGTCTGAATTACAGAATATCGTCAATAAATATTCCGGAACATCCATGGCCTTAAAGGCAAAAAATTTAATAGATGTTTTAGGTCGAAGAAGACAGATTGAGGATTATCTGACCAATCTTAAAGTAGAAAGAGCCAAAGANNGAAACCAGCCCCCCGCCGGCCAAAGAAAATGTAATTGACAGGCCGCGGATTGACTCTCTTCATTTGGCTAAACAAAAGCCAAAAACGGATGCTTCCCAGGTGGTTAAAAAAATACCAGGCTTTTCATCTTCATTTGTATACACACCGGACAAGCCTCATTCGGTCGCAATATTGATGATCAAAGTAGATCCTGTATACGTGACAGAAACTAGAAATGCATTTAACCGTTACAACCGCGAGACCTACTATAACAAAACATTTGAAATTAATAATGTGGCGGTTGACGATACCATAAAATTGGTTTNNGGATTATATGGACAAAGCAAAAAAGCTGGCTCCCAGGGAGATAATTCCCTGGTTGCCTGATGGAAAATATTCATTCCTTATCATAACAGACCAAAACCTTGACATTTTAAAGAATAATAAAGACACCTTCGCTTATAAAAAATTCCTGTCAGCTTATTTCCCTGGCAGATTTTAGGTGAAGGTTGAGCCATAACCGGTTAATTTCGGGTAAGGTTTTTGCATTCTGATTTAATGGCTGTTTTAAAATATAAATTCAATAACTATATGTCTAAAGCTGTTCTTTATTTTTGGAGGATATTTCTCTGCGGCCTTGCTGCTTTTATAGTTTTCCTGGCTCTTATTGCTGTTTTTGGCAATTTGCCTTCCGNNAAGTAATGTAGAATACAAGGATATTTCCAAAAACGTTATAAATGCACTGGTGGCAACGGAAGATCATCGTTTTTATGAACATTCCGGTATTGACGGTTGGCGCGTTTTACAGGCAGTTGCGAAGTTCGGCCATAATGGAGGAGGGAGCACTATTACACAGCAGCTTGCCCTGAATATGTTT
>PLCH01000443.1:4649-8829 GCA_003135585.1 Chitinophagaceae bacterium | reverse complement strand
AGATCCAGGTGAGCATCAATAATAAACATGAAAATTTTATTGTTGTTGGTTCTTTGTTTCTATAAGTTGATTTTCCGGTTCCTGGCGATTATATTCCATTCCCCTTTTGCCAAATGATTTGTTACCGTGTACGCCCTTTCATATAAGGAGACGGTAGGGCAAATATGGAAAGGCAATCCGTATTTCACCTCTCCTATTTTAGAGGAATGCCCCGGTTCCGTTTCCACCACGAGGTGCTCTTCGCTCTGGCTCACTGCCTTCCATTCAGGGGCATTGAGAAACCAGACCCGCTTTGTCAATTCATTTTCCGCCGCTACGGACTTATGACCAAGGTCCAAACATAACTTTGTCTCTCCCTGCACAGAGATCACTCTGGATACCACCAGTGCAGCCGGGAGAAATAGCTGGTCCGGGCACAGATCCATATATCCCTTATCCCAGAAAATAAATGTACCCGGACTACATTCAATCTTTTTCCTTTTAGAATGAATGGAAAAGGTTGGTGATCCTCCGGCAACTATTACAGGTTCAGCAAAACCTTTTTGTTGTAAAACATTTTGCATTTCTTCTATTTCTGCAAAAGCTTCATCACATCGTTGCTTCCGGATATTGAGGTCCAGATCACGGATATGACCATCATAGGAATGCAGACCGACCGGCTTTAACCCTTTCAAAACAGAGCAATCCAGGAAGAGCTGGATAGCCTGCTCGGAGGGTGAAATACCCGTTCGGTTTTGCCCCGTATTCAGATCAATATAAATCTCCACCGTCAACCCGTTTCCTGCGAATGATTTAGCCATTTGGGTTACGGCTTCCCAATTATCGGTAAGACAGGAAAATTTTGTTTCCGGATATTTCTTGATCAATGAAACGAACCTTTGCAATTTTGGACCTACAGGCTGATAGGCTAGCAGGACATCTTTTGCTTTGCTTAAAGCCAGCATTTCTGCTTCTGCGATCGTGGCACATTTGAATTTATGAATGCCCACTTCCATCAAAAGACGGGTACATTCAATCGATTTATGGGTTTTCGCGTGCGGCCTTAACCGTTCAACATTATCAACCATACTTTTTAATATCCGGATATTTTCCTTTACCCTATCCGGAAAAATAATTAGGGCAGGTGAGTCCAATTCCTCTATATTATTTATCAACCACCAATCTTTATGCGTTGCCATTCTGATACATTTATTTATTAGTTTAGGCAAAAACTCCTCCCCTTCATGGGCTCTGGGCTGGTTTCCAGCAAAACTCCTTTCCTGGTATTCGGATCCGCTCGATAACCAAACTTAGTATCCAGTCCTTTGAGATGCCCCGTCGGCAGCCAGATTAATTCACCTTCAGCCAGGCGGTAGTTCAGGCACGAAAAGTTTGAATTAACTCTAAAATTTCTTTTATTCTGACACTGATAAGCTCATATTCACCCCTGGCTATGACATCAGCGGGAAACAGGTGCGAGCCAATACCCACGCATCTGACACCTGACTTAAACCAGGCCTCTAAATCCATCCTATCCGTCGTTATGCCGCCAGTTGCCATTATCTTAATCCATGGGCAAGGAGCCATGATTGCTTTTACAAAATCAGGTCCGCCTAATTGTTTTGCAGGAAATATTTTTACAAGTCCCGCTCCCAGTTCGTGCGCATAAACAATCTCCGTCAGGGTTGCGGCACCGGGACACCATAAAATANNCCGGCGCCCATAACGAGGCCGGGCATATGTTTGGCCGCAGATTTTTTCAAAGACCTGAATACCTTCAAGGCATGCGTAGAACGGTTGGTAAATTCAACCACCCTTACGCCACCCTGATACAGCGCCTGAAGAAGACTGCCCGCTATATTTTCATCTTCATGGCTGAACATGGGCAATACACCCTGTTTTTCCAGCAGCTGAATTATTTTTTGTTTTGAGTGTTTCTTCATTGCTATCGAATTAGCCGGCTGTCGGGGCCGTGATCAATAAAATTTTGTATTTCTTTTTCTGAAAGCAGGCACATATCTCCCGCGATACTATGTTTCAATAAACCGGATGCCGTCGCAAAAGCAATTATTTTCTGCGGATCCCAACCCTTCCAGATCGAATAAATCAATCCTCCCATAAATGCATCGCCGCTCCCGATCCTGTCAACGATAAGAGGCAGGTTGTAGCATTCTGAAAAATAAAAATCATTGTTAAAAAAAATGGCTCCGCGGTAAGTCTGCCTTTGCCGGGAATCTGTGTTTCGAAAGCTCATGGCCAACACCATCATGGATGGCAGTTTTTGTTTTATTAAACCAGCACAGACCCGGAATTGCTCCTCAACCGGCAATGTATTGTCCACACTTATTCCAAAATAGACTGCAGCTGAGTTGATATCACCTGTCACGACATCACAAAAGGAAAGAAGTCTGGGCATAACGGTAGAGGGGTGACTGCCGTAATTCCACAAAGTACTTCTATAATTAAAATCTGCAGAGATCCTAGTTCCCTTTTCCTTAGCTGACTGGAGGGCCTCCAGGCAAACCTCTGCAGCTGTTTCGGAAACAGCCGGAGCAATCCCCGACCAATGAAACCATACTGTCCCATAAAGAATTTTTTGCCATTCGACCATTCCGCTGGCAATGCCAGCAAAAGAGGAATCCTGCCTGTCATAAATCACCCTGGAAGGTCTAAGCAGGTTTCCATCCTCAGTGAAATACAAACCCATCTTACTGCCGCCCGTTGCTATACGGGAGACATCCACAGAAGATGATCGAAGCTGGCCAAGTGCACCCTGAGCGAGGTCATTTTCAGGCNNGTCTGGAAAGAAATACACAAACATTCGCTTCGGCGCCTCCATACAAAACCTCAAATGAACCGGAATTCTGGAATCTTTTACCAGACGGACAGTTTAATCTCATCATGATTTCCCCGAAGGCGACAAGGTTCCCATCAATATATTGTTTCGAATCCATTTTTACCATTCGATTAATGTAATTCAAATATTGCTTCTATTTCAACTGGTATATTATTGGGAAGGGATCCCATTCCTACGGCGCTTCTTACTCCAACCCCATTTTCTTCACCCCAAACCTGGACGAACAATTCGCTGCAGCCATTAATTATGTAGGGATGTTTTTCGAATTCGGGAACGCAATTGACCATGCCCAGTACTTTAATCACCCTTTTAACCTTATCCAGGGTACCCAAGTTTGTTTTAATGGTGGCTAAAATCGTTAATCCAACCTGTCTGGCTGCAAGTTTACCCTCTTCCATATCCAGATCCTTTCCAATTCTACCCGTGATCAGATCTCTATTATCCTTGACCGGACCATGGCCGGAAACATACAAATATTTACCGTCCAGAAGGAACGGTTTGTAAACGCCCATAGGCTTTGGCGCGGGCGGTAGATTCAAACCAGTTTCTGTCAATGCCTGGTCGGGTGTCTTTTTCTCCATAGTTCATTTTATATATTGTGCGATAAAATCCGTTTTGGTATATTTTTTTCCCAGGCTTGTCACAACTTTTTGTTTACAAATTAATCCAAAAATCTTGCGCCATGAACTGAGAGTTAGCCTAAATTCAAAGTTTTCCGCAATCAGATAAATGCGTTCAGCACCATTACCCCCGATAACCCGACCACCGATACAATGGTTTCCATAATCGAGAAAGAGCGCAAAGTATCCTTTAAACTGAGGTTGAAATATTCTTTGAATAGCCAGAAGCCGGCATCATTGACATGGGAGAACATCAAACTTCCGGCACCAATTGATAAAACCATAAGACTGGGATTTACATGGAATTGGGCCATCATTGGTGCAATGATCCCTCCCGCAGTCAGCCCTGCTATCGTTGCCGAACCCAAACAAACCCTTATGATAGCGGCGATCAACCACGCAAGTATCAAAGGATGGACTTTCCATCCCCTCAATGCCAAGGCTATTTCATTACTGACACCGCTGTCTGCCAAAACTTGTTTCAGGGCTCCGGAACCCGCTATGATCAATAAAATCATAGAAACTTCCTTAACAGCATCCCCATAAATATTCATCACATCCTTTATACTTTTACCATTGCGGATTCCGAGTGTGTAGGTAGCTGAGATCAAAGCCAGGAGCATAACAATGGATGGATCTGCAAAGAATCCGACAATTGATTGCCCTGCAGGTGCCAGTTTCAGCGAATTTGCCAAAAGACTGGTTATGATCAATAATATTACCT
>PLCH01000443.1:0-4640 GCA_003135585.1 Chitinophagaceae bacterium | reverse complement strand
TATAACAATCGCGGGGATAGCCACCATTAATCCGTAAGTAAGTGTCAATCCCATATTGGCATGAAACAGGGAAACCAGCGCGACTGGTGATGGGTGAGGAGGTAAAAAACCATGCGTTACCGATAGTGAGGCCAGCATGGGTAGTCCAATAAAAACCGCGGGTAATTTATACTGAAATGCTACAGAAAAAATCAGGGGAACCATTAGCACGAACCCGACATTATAGAAAAGGGGGATCCCCACTATAAAACCAGTCACCATCAGACCCCACTGAATATATTTCTCGCCAAAAAAATTCATCATGACCGAAGCGATTTTTTGGGCAGCGCCACTTTCAGCTACCAACTTGCCCAGCATAGCTCCCAGCCCGATAATAATGACCAAAGAACCCAGGGTATCCCCGATGCCTTTTTGTAAAGATTGAGTAATCCTGCCTAAGGGTATACCAAGAAGCAGGCCCGCGAGGATCGAAACCAAAAGGAGGGCCAGGAAAGCATTTAATTTAGCCCAGGTAATAAGTAAAACCAAAATTAAAATACAAAAAAAGACAATCAGTATGGTCATGATGCAGCTTAGTTGAAGAGGGAAATTAAGCCACCTAATTTAACGAATTCCACAGATCTTTTTCATTTCGAGGTTTTGGCCAAAGTTTTTATTATAACAGAACCACGCAAAAACGGGAAATCTGAAAAAAAACAATAATAATACTAAACAAAATAAGTAAAAAACAGGATGTAATTTTAACTAAAACTATTGTACAAGATCTGCGCTTTATCCTAACTTAGTGATACCACAGC
This sequence comes from Chitinophagaceae bacterium, assembly GCA_003135585.1. Classification (GTDB taxonomy): domain Bacteria; phylum Bacteroidota; class Bacteroidia; order Chitinophagales; family Chitinophagaceae; genus Puia. The sequence goes on along the minus strand of PLCH01000443.1, from coordinate 3,843 downwards.
CATATCATGCGATTTTTCTTATTTATACCCATACTGATATTATTCTTTTCCAATGTGCCCATCATGAAGGAAATACCAAGGATTGTCCAATTGGGTGCGATCCCCGTTAAAAATAGCTGTTGCCATCAGGGAAGAACCGGGAAAGAAGTTTGTCCAATTGATGCCTCCTCAAACAATAACAATACCAATCAAAGCTGCTGGCCCAAAAATGAAAACACCTGTATTTATATAAGTTTTCTTCAAATTATTCCATCGTCCCACCCGCTTCCTGATTTTTTATTCTTATCCCCGGCTTTTCATCCTAAGTATTCATCATTTTCAAATACTAATTGGAAGGATCCATATTTATCTCCTCCTATAAAGCCACCCGCTGCCGCTTAGTTAATTTTTCGGTTTTTAATTTGAAAATATTGTTCATCAAAATTTATTCAATATGAAAAAAATATTGTTCATGCTTTTTGTTGCATCATTGGCCTTGGGTTCTGTTCCTTCCGTTTATGCACAGGACGCTAAGAAAGGCATCAAAAAATGCTGCCCAAAGACCTGCACTAAATGCACTTCAGCCTGCCAAAAGACCTGCAGGGATCTGAAGAATGGTGGAAAAACAACAAGCTAAAACCAGGGGGAATTAATTCCCCTTTGGAAATAGCCTTTACTATCACCGCCTCCCCGGGGGCGGTGATTTGTTTGATAACCCTATTAATCTAGGGTGGAAGATCAAAGCATACTTCAAATCCGTTCGGACTTCAAATGGATGCAGCAAAACCTACCCTTCGATTTGCAGGGCAACTGCTGGTAATTATCAGGATGCTTAAGAATCCGGCTTTTCAGCTATTACCGCCAGGTCTCCCAAACCAACCGTAATAGGAACCAGCCCAATTTGCACCACGGCCTTTTTCCCACGGACTTCTTTAACTGTTCCGATCTGGTGGTTCCTTCTCATCATTACCTTGTCTCCTACTTTTGCCTCTCCGGCTATTTCCACAAATTTTGTGTCAAATTTCTTTTTAGCCTTTTCATTTACCTGCTTCTCTTTTTGTTTAAGAAGTAAAGCCTGCATTTGAGCAATCACTTCATTTTTATTAGTAGCCTTCCGCCATTCAAAAATGATCTGCTTGAGTTTACGCTCCATTTCCTTTAGGTAAATAAGGCGCTCTTCTGTAATTTTGTTTTGATGCTTCAATAATTCAACTTGCTGTGCATGTCTTTCCCTATCGATCAATGTTTCCATTTCTTTTTTCAGCTTTTCATTTTCCCTTAGGAGTTTTTGCAGCTCTTTTTCTTTTTGCTCAATGCTTTGGAGGTCCTGCTCGGTCCTATTCAATAATTTATCCAGCCGAAAATGATCCTCCTCGACCAGACTCCTTGCCCGGTTTATCAGGCGTGGATCAAGGCCAATGCGTTCAGCTATGGAAAAGGTATAGGAACTTCCGGGTTTACCCACTATAAGTTTATATAAAGGCCTGAGCTCCCTTTCATCAAATGTCATTGCACCGTTAACTATCCCGGCTGTCTTATTGGCCATTATTTTTAGGTTCAAATAATGAGTNNAAAGAAAAGAGTGCTGCCATTAGCATTCTCAATAAAATATTTCATATTCTTCAGGTGCGAGCTATAGGTACTTAATTCAAATTCCAAGCTTTGGGTATCCCCAATGTGGATCATTAATTGTTTAAAAATTCCCAATTCAGAATTGGGGTGAACGGGGATCAATAATCCGCTCTGGAGCATCAATTGTAAAAGACCTACCGTTTTCAAAGTGACAGTCTTGCCACCGGCGTTTGGCCCGGAAATAACGAGGATACGGTTATTTTCTTCTAATTTGATATCCGTGGGGATAGTCGGCTTTTTATTTTTCTGATTATATAGGAACAATAAGGGATGAAATGCCTGCAGCAATTGCACATGCGCTTTATCATGTAATATTGGGTAATTACCATTTACCTCAATGGCCAGCTTTGCTTTGGCACAGATAAAATCAAAATCACCCATCACCTCGTGATAAGTCAGCAGCAGGGTAGAATAAACTGATAACCCTGCAGATAGTTCACGAAGTATCCGGTAAACTTCCCGGCTCTCCGCGTGCTCAAGGGAATAGACTTCATTATTTAATTCAGTTGTTTCTTCCGGTTCTACAAAGGAAGTTCTTCGCGTGTCACTTTCCCCATGCAATATTCCTTTAACCTGGCGTTTGTGCTCCGCAAATATGGCAATCACCCTTCTTCCATTCAGGAAGGACTCTTCAATATCAGCCACGTACCCGGATTTATTCAGCCTGGAAAGTACCCGGTCAAATACGCGCCTCAATTCATTTCTTTTCCGGATGAGATTTATCCGGATATGGGTAAGTTCATTTGAAGCTTTGTCCTTTACATACCCCTGTTCATCCAGTATACCATCTATCATTTCGATGATCGCCTTTTCATAATAAGTATCAGAAATGACTTTGGTCAAACCTGGGTAAGCTTTTCTCCTTTCAGGATCAAACCAGCGAAAAATAGATCGCATGTCCTCGGCAAGTCTGCGGATACGCATGAACTGTTCCCCGATCAGAACAGCCCCTGGAATTCCAAGCAGTTTAAGTTCCTTGGACAAGTTAAGTTCAAGATCATTTGGAAAATAGAGGCCATTTTGCAGAATCAGTTTGAACTCATGGGTTTGCTGTAATTCCAATTCAATATATTCCCTGCTGGTATGAATGCGAAGGCCTTCAGCTTTCGCCTTTGCGAACTCTGTTTTACAATGCCCTGCCAGTAAAGTTTTCACCTTGTCAAACTCTAATTGGACCAATGCAGATTCCGGATATAATTTCATAAGCTTCTTTCAAAAAAGATTCAAATTAGTCTGGCCAGAACCAAGGAATAAGATCCTGAAAAATTCTGCAAAATAGCGTTCAAATAATTTCCAGTATCACCTGATTGTATCCTTCTAACCAGCAGGGATATTCTGTAATATTTCCCTCTTGGTGATTTGCCTTGATTACCCGCAAATATTGCCCCTTTCGTTTAGGATCCGATTTCATCATTCAGTTCTTTTCCCGGCCCCATCCGGGAATTATGGGATATCATAAATCTCCTGATCTTAAATTGTTAATGAATATTTAAAAAACTTGAATTGTCATGTATCTTGCATAAATCGTTGTCACCAGCTTTTACCTTGCGTTTAATGCTAAATCAAATTATGCAAAATAAAGTGAATTGTAAACTCATAGGTTCTTTAACAATTGTAATCTCGATGGTTTTTTTATCAACTTCGTGTCAACAAACAAAAACACCCCCTTTCAATATGAGCGATGCTATTATACCAACCGGAACAAAAACAGAAACAGCTACATTCGGAACAGGTTGCTTCTGGTGTACAGAAGCTATCTTCCAGGAATTAAAAGGCGTCCTGAAAGTTACCTCCGGATATTCCGGCGGTCAAACGGCAAATCCGTCCTACGAAGCGGTCTGTTCAGGTTCAACAGGACATGCAGAATGTTTACAGATCATATACGATCCTTCAATAATCAGTTTTGACGAACTTCTGGAAGTTTTCTGGGAATCCCATGATCCTACCAGCCTCAACAAGCAGGGAAATGACGTGGGCACACAATACCGTAGTGCTATCTTTTACCATGACGAAGCACAAAAAGAGAAAGCTTTACATTATAAAGACGAATTAAACAAAAGCGGTGCCTATCAAAAACCCATCGTAACCGAAATAACCGCCTTTACAAAATTCTACCCGGCAGAGGATTACCACCAGCATTATTTCAGTAACAATGGATCCCAGCCTTACTGTTATTTTGTAATCAGGCCTAAGGTGGACAAATTTGAAAAAGTATTCAAGAGTAAACTGAAG
>PLCH01000172.1 GCA_003135585.1 Chitinophagaceae bacterium | reverse complement strand
GACTCTTTATTAAAGATGCTCCGTCAGCTTGCTGCGGGGTAGTTCACTATACCTCCAATCTTTTGTACAGACCTCCTGCACGCAACAGATAGTGTTCCCGGTAGCGAAGTTTGATACTATCAATGGCCCGATATAAGTTAATCATTTCCTGTGTATCATCAAAAAGACTGATCTGGTAATTGCCAGGGATCAGGTGTGTAAACCGAACACCCAAAAGCCTCACCAATAGGCGGCGGTCATAGAGCTTGGTAAATAATTCCTTGGCCGTTTTAAAAAGAATATGATCGGCATTGGTATAAGGGATGCTCATTTGCCTGGTAAAGGTTTCAAAATTAGAGTAGCGGAGCTTAACGGTTACACAGCCGGTTAATTTATTTTGTTCCCTCAGTTGGAAGGCAACAGATTCTGTCATTCGCAAAAGTTGCGCATGTAAGAAAACCATATCAATGGTATCGGATTGAAAAGTATTTTCCGTTGAAATTGATTTTTGTTCATGGTAAGGAATGACAGCCGATTCATCGATGCCGTTGGCCCGTCGCCATAGTTCCGTACCGCTCTTGCCTAAAAGATTCTGTAGCATTTCAATGGGTATTTCACTAAGGATCTTTACCGTTTCTACTCCCATCTTTAACAGCTGGTAACCCGTTTGCTTTCCAATGCCGGGAATCTTCATGATACTTAAGGGGGCAAGAAATTTTTTTTCGTTTCCAAAGAGAATTTCAAGTTGTCCATTGGGCTTACCCTCATTGGTGGCAACCTTACTTATGAGCTTATTGGATGCAATGCCATAAGAGGCAGGCAGACCGCTTTCTTTATAGACCTTTGTTTTCAATTGATCGGTGAACTGTTTACAGCCAAAAAACTTATCCATGCCTGTCAAATCAATATAAAATTCATCTATGGAAGATTTTTCAAAAACAGGGACTGAATCATTAATAACTTCAGTAACTATACCCGAATATTTTGAATAAACCTCATAATCTCCCCGTATGATAATGGCATGGGAACATAAGCGGCGGGCTATTTTCATAGGCATCGCCGAATGGATGCCAAATCTTCTGGCTTCATAGCTGCAGGAAGCGACCACACCGCGGTCACCATTACCGCCAATTAAAACAGGTTTGCCGATGAGTTTGGGATTATGCAAACGTTCTACCGATACAAAAAAAGTATCAAGGTCAAGATGGGCTATATGGCGATTATAGGTTAGCATATCTTCTTTCCTTATACCCTATCTTAAACATTTTGTGCACTTCAACGCTGTAAACCGAAAAATCTTCCACTACCTTACCTGTCATCTTATAAAACCCTTTCCCTTTCAATGGATAATCCCTGAATGCATCAGGAAAATGAACCGTATCCACCCAGTCCAGGTTGGCATCTATAAACGTACCAAAGGACATGGTTTGATTGTTAACGGTAGGCACCACTTTATAATCAATAAAGTAAATGAGGACAGTAACCGTTTTCCCCAAATAATTACCCAGATCTTTTGATAACACATATTTATAAGGATCATCATTTACCAGTTCAAAAGGATTGCGTAAAGGAAAATCCAGTATCTCCAGTTCATCGTAACAATCATCCAGTGGGTTATCGGTTAGTTCAGGCAGCGTAAAGTTTAAAGGCGGTTCTCTGAACATGGATTGGCTGGCCGGAACGTGGGTCTTATTTTTAGCTTGCAGAAAATTGGCTTCCCAAAGCAATTGTTTTTTACACTTGCCGGTAAAGCGGAAAGCAGCGATACTCACCAGGATATTCAATTGCTCCTTTGTAATCCGGGTTCGTTCGATAAAGTCCTGCAGGTGCTGGTATAACCCGTACCGGTTTCGCTCTTCTATCATTTTTTCAGCCAGTTCCTGCTGCAAAGATTTGATATGCACCAGTCCTGCATATACTGCATCGCATTTAATATTGCTGTAGTATTCGCTTAGATTGACGCAGGGAAGATGGATGTTTGCACCGGTCTTTCTGAGTTCCAGAAAATACAATTCACGGGAGTAAAAACCACCAAAATTATTGATCACGGCCACCATAAATTCTTTTGGATAATATGTCTTGAGGTACAGGCTTTGAAAACTCTCCACAGCAAAGGAGGCAGAATGTGCCTTGGAGAACGAATAGCCTGCAAAGGATTCCATTTGCCGCCAAACTTCCTTTGCCAGGGCCTCCGGATGCCCTAATTTTTTACAATTAGCAAAGAATTTTTCTTTGATCAGTAAGAATTGATTGTTTGAACGGTATTTACCGCTCATGGCACGCCGCAGAATATCGGCTTCCCCTAAATCAAGATTGGCAAAATAGTGAGCTACTTTTATAACGTCTTCCTGAAAAACCATTACTCCAAATGTTTCTTTCAGTAGTTCTTCCATAATAGGGTGCAGGTATTCAAACTTGGTGGGATTGTGATAGCGGTAAATATATTGCTTCATCATGCCCGACTGCGCAACCCCTGGACGAATGATACTGCTTGCCGCTACCAGGGTAAGGTAATCATCGCAACGAAGTTTTTTCAGAAGTTGCCGCATGGCAGGAGATTCAATATAAAAGCAACCAATGGTATCCGCCTCCCTGATTTTGGCACATACAATAGGATCTTTTTTGAATTTTTCAACCTCATGAATATTTATGTCAATGCCTTTGTTCTGTTTTATCAATCGCAGGCATTCTTTGATATGCCCCAAACCCCGCTGGCTGAGTATATCCAATTTATACAGACCGATATTTTCAGCCACAAACATATCGAGTTGCGCCGTTGCAAATCCTTTGGGGGGCATAAACAGGGCGGCGTATTGATAAATCGGTTCTTCGGATATAAGTATACCACCCGGATGAATGGATAAATGATTCGGGAAATCTTTGATCAATTTCCCATATTGCAGAATCATTCGGTGGATCTTATCCTCAGCCGTTGATTTCTCTGCCAACTGGTCAATCTCTTCTTTGGGCAGACCAAATACCTTACCGAGTTCGCGTATGATTGCTCTGTATTGGAAGGTGGAATACATGCCCAGCAGGGCTACATATTTTTTCCCATAGCGCTTAAAAACGTAATCAATTACATCGTCCCTGTCCAGCCAGGAAAAGTCAATATCAAAGTCTGGTGGTGAAGTACGTTGGGGGTTCAGAAAACGTTCAAAATACAGATTCAGCTCAATAGGATCCACATCGGTGATCAGAAGGCAATAGGCCACAATGGAATTAGCACCACTCCCCCTGCCCACATAATAAAAACCCCTGGAGGAGGCATAACGGATAATATCCCAGGTACAAAGGAAATAGAAATTAAATCCTAACTCGTCAATGATCCTTAATTCCTTTTCCAACCGTTTTAGGGCCTCAGGATTGTTACCATACCGGAACTTGAAGCCATCTGCGGCTAATTTTTCAAGTAGTATCTTATCATC
>PLCH01000033.1 GCA_003135585.1 Chitinophagaceae bacterium | reverse complement strand
GTGATAAGGATAAAGCAATACGATGATCTTATTCATATTGTTTAATGATAATTGTCAGATAATTTCTTGTTGTTTCCTTATTTTTCCCACGAGGGAATTGCTGACACAATCAAATAACAATAGTTGTGCAGCATTTTGTGCAACCACAAATATCTTAAAAACCATAAAACATTCCTTAACTTTGTTCTCACATATAAAACACCATAAAAATGAATCGTAGATTTTTTTACAACTTCATTATTATCGCCTTTGCAAGTTTTTGTATTGGAAGTTGCAATTCTAATGAACCACAGGTTAAACAAGACAATCAACCTGCCACAACCAAAACGGACACTGTTGTTATCTCTCAAGGAATTAACTCAAAAGGAATAGGGAGGTTTAGTGACGTTAAGCTTATACATCCATTGGATCAAGGTATGATAACTAAGGGGCCATCTATTTATGGAGCAAAATGCATAGCCTGTCATAAGCTTACAGATGAAAAATTGGTTGGACCGGGCTGGAAAGGAGTAACAGACAGAAGAACTCCTGAATGGATTATGAATTTCACAACCAATACACAGGTAATGCTTGATAAAGATCTTGTTGCCCAGGCAGAGATGGTAACCTGTTTGGTGCGCATGCCTAACCAAGATTTGACTGATGATCAAGCACGGCAGATATTGGAATTCATGCGTAAGAATGATGGCAAAAATTAATCAAACATCCCTTAGACTCAGACTCATTTCTAAATTATTTAAATTCCCAAATATGTTATTAAAGAAAAAATTGATTTTTTTGCTCAGTTATTTAATCCTAAATTTTTTATTTTTGTCCGCGCAGATGAAGCAATTCGTGGCCCCCAAAACTGCAGATGCCTTAGTCAACCCGTTAAAAGGAAATAATCCAGCCACCATAGAAGGGAAGAAGACATATGTTACCTATTGCGCCCCATGTCATGGAGAAAAAGGAAAAGGTGATGGGGTGGCTTCAGCCGGATTAAGTAAACCGCCAGCTGACCATACCTCATCCGCGGTCCAACAACAAACTGATGGGGCAATATTCTGGAAGATATCAGAAGGCAATACTCCGATGCCTGGTTATAAAAAAGGACTTTCAGAAACACAGATCTGGCAATTGGTCAATTATATCAGGACTTTATCAAAAGCAAAAAAATAAAATCAGAGTCCAATTCAGACCCCAAGTAGTTCTATTGTTTTAAAAAATCAACGATCTTATCCTTTTCTGTTTCCGTGAGCAGAGCCCTGCTTTGCATATGCAATCCGACTGTTTCCCATTTTTCAGGAGAAAAAGTGGAAGGCGAAGGAGTATTATGACATCGTTGACAATTTTCAGCCCATAATTGCGCTCCTGATTTAGCAGCGATTTTTTGACTTACTACGCAACTATTCATTATCATCATAATCGGAGCAATTACTATAACTATTATTGTTAAGATGGTAAGCTTATTCTTATAAAAGATTTTCATTGCGATCGATTTTATAATTGAATAGAAAATTGCAGGTACATGGAATTAGATTGAGTGACAGCTCCCGGTGTACCCCCAAGGTTGGTACTTATCGTATTGGTGCCTTTTATTGCTTCATATGAGAATTTTAGCACAGTCCTCCAGTTCAGCCAATAATCCAGGCCAAAAGCAAATGAATTGTCTTTGGTTCCCCTTAGAGAATTCGCGGGGGTTGTGTAATTCCCATAGCGTGCAGCCAATTCGAAGTTTTTTAGGATCTTATTGGCTATAAACATGGGTCTTAATGCAGCCATTATATATCCAGTAGTTGTATGATTGTCATAACTATAGTTGGTGGAATCCCCTGGATTGACATAGTCTACATGACCAATATCAGTCACACTATACTGGCCTTTTATATTCAATTGAAATGGCTTAATGTTTTCAACCAGGCTTAAATCCAAGGCATAGAGATTAGCTTTTACATTTTCGGTTTTTGAGCCGGCATCTCCTACTTTTCCCGTCATCATATNNATTATTATCAGTTATCCCGGCATTTTGAAGACTGCCGTCGGGTAGAAGTTGCATGCCGTTTGAAATAGCAAGATCATAACTCCATTTCATACTTCCGGCCTGGAGCCCTCCTTCCACTTCAACTGCGTAATCTGTGGCACCAGTCACGCCTTCCGGGTCAGAAGCCAGTTTATTGATCCAACCGGCTGCTAATCGTTTATTATAGGCGCCGAAAGGCAATACCNNGACCACCGGCAAAAGAAGGTTCGAATTCAAGAAGGAATTTATTTCCATGCCTCCATAGGAACATAGGGCTAAATTCATAGTGGCTAGCGTCGGCCAGGCTATTGGTCTTCGAAACCTGACTAACACCTCCATAACTAGTAGTCGTTTTATTGCTTACAAAACCAAAGGTGGTCAGTCCCACCATCATAAAATGATCTTCACCAAGCCTTTGATAATTTACTTTTTGTTCAAGCGATGCGATTCTTTCCAGAAGAGAAGAGTCAATCGTCACTGGCTGCTGCGCAAAAGATTGATAAAAAAAGAGATTAAATATTAGAGAAAGCAGGAGAATAAAGAACCTTTTGGATTTGTAACCAGATGCCGGAATGTATATTTTTTCCATTGTTTAAAATAATTATAGTAACAAAAATATTTATTGACTAAATGAATTATTATGATACAAATCAAGGA
>PLCH01000413.1 GCA_003135585.1 Chitinophagaceae bacterium | reverse complement strand
CGGCTAACGGTGGAAATATCCAGGAAGGTCCGTTCAGCGATGTCTTTTAAGATCATTGGTTTGAGAGTAGTTTCATCGCCCGTGAGAAAAAATTCCCGCTGGTACTCCATGATGGTGTGCATCGTATTGAACAGGGTCTGCTGCCGCTGTTTGATCGCATCTATAAACCGTTTGGCCGCGTCTATTTTTTGCTTGATGAACAGGACGGCTTCCTTCTGGCGTTTATCTTTTTTTGTTCCCTTGTCATAATCCTTGAGCATTTCCCGGTAGCCTTCACTTATGCGGAGGTCGGGCNNAAAATCGGGTACTACGTAGCTTTCAGCCCGGCCTGTTTCGCCCACGTTCCCGCCTGGTTTGGGATTAAGCTTTATAATCTGCTTGATAACCTCCTTGAATTCATCATCATTTAGTCCAAGCCCCCTTTGAATTTTATCATAATGTTTTTTGGTAAATTCTTCAAAATAATAAGTCAATACCTCGATGGCCATTTCCACACTTTTCCCTTCATTCTTTTTTCTTTCCAGCTGAAGCAGAAGGCATTCCTGGAGATCCCTGGCAGCTACTCCCGGAGGGTCAAATTGCTGGATCTTTTTTATGAGATCTTCAATTTCCTGTTCCGATGTCTCAATATTCTGACGAAAAGCTAGGTCGTCCACAATCGAGGATGTGTCTCGTCTTAAATAGCCATCATCGTCAATACTTCCTGCAATTTGTTCCGCAATCCTTCGGATCCGGTCATCAACCGTCAGCATACCCAGCTGATCCAGCAATACCTCATGAAAAGAGGTTTCAACTTTGTGAGGTATGGATTTTTGTTCATCATTTTCCGGATAATTGTCATCTCTCAGCTTATAATCAGATACCTCATCATCGTATTCGTTGACATAGTCACTGATATCGATATTGTCATATTCATCCTCGTTGCCCTCGGTTTCAAACTCATCCGTATTCTCCGTTTCAAACTCATCTTTTGACTCATCCGTNNCCATCTTCTCCACCTTCCAGGGCCGGGTTTTCTTCCAGTTCCTCCTTAATTCGCTCTTCCAGATTGGCAGTGGGCACCTGCAACAACTTCATTAGCTGAATTTGCTGGGGAGATAGTTTTTGCAGTAATTTTTGCTGTAAAGATTGACTCAATGCCATTTCTCAGGGTTTTGGGGCGGCTGGCTTAAATTTATTTTGAAAATCGGTCTAAACCACAAAAATCAAGCCGTAAATTTACATACAATTATGAAAAAACGGCGTAAACGAAAAATTAGTTTAATTGTTGTTTGTGCGTGTCTTCTTGCCTGTCAAAGCAACGCACAATCCGGGATCCGGGAGATGAGGCCTGCAAGACAAGGCTTTATTGAACTCAAACCAGGAACAACGCGGACCATGGGCCTGCAAATGGCTAACAGCCACAGTGATTTTCTGGCCTTGTTCCAACCACCCAGGCCCGGGCTGGCAGTCCTGTCTGCAGATTTTTACAGTCAGCGGATGGGTTTTTTCTGTAAAAAAGAATGGGGCTTAGAGAAAACTACCCATATTCCACTCAGGTTCCGGTTGGGTTCTCTTGAAAATTGTAATTATCTGGAAGGGAAAAAATAATTATTCCAGGCTTCGGCTGATCAGTGCCTGGTTGTACCGTTGAATATTTGCTTTTAACAGATATTCCAAATTTTTTCGGTGTTCCTCATATTGAATATTATTGATGAGGTTTTCTTTTAGAAGACTATCTGATGGGTAACGGTATAAATATTGCGTTTTTTCCCCCGAAGCATCATATCCCAATATAAAATCCCTGGTAATAATCTGCTGCGTATAACCCTGCCTGTTTATGGCATAGGTTTCGGTCGATGAATGCTTGAATACCGTTTTTCCAAACCCGGTATATTCTCCCTTATACCTCAAAAGATCAAGGACAGAAGGGGTCAGATCGACCTGGCTGATAAGATTTGTATCAACGGCACCCTGCTTGCAGGAAGGATCGAATATGAAGATAGGGATAGATGNNGCATTATTTATATAATTAAAACCGGAAGCATCCTCAGGGTATAGTCCGTGGTCGGAACAGAATACAAAAATGGTATTTTGAAACCAGGGAGCTTTTTTACAGGTTTCAAAGAAATGTTGAAAGGAATAATCCACATAACTTATGCTCCGTTGGGCCGGCGTCTTATCCGGGAAATTAAATTGCTGCCGGTGGACCGGGGGAATCGTGAACGGAGGGTGGGAGGAAATATTATAGANNTGTTGCTTTTGGGAAAGGACCCTTGCGCCGTATTGCAAAAAAGGGTCATCAAAAATACCCCAGTTACCGTCGAAGAATCGATCCTCGTTGAAATCTACCCTGCTATAATAATTGTCTATGCCTGCCATTCTGGTAAACTTGCCAAACCCAAAATGGTCCCTGCCCGCACCTAAAAAAAAGTTGGTATTGTAACCCTTCGATTTTAAAATGTTGCCGATGCCATGCAAAGGGGTATTTGCATACGAAGAATAATAAAAAGGTTCATCCATCAGCGCGGGTAAACCTCCCAAAATGGCCACAATCCCCTGGTTGGATTCAAAGGCGTTGGCATAGGCATTGGGGAAATAGATACTTTTTTTTATAAGAGAATCAAAAAAAGGCGTGGTTGCTTTTTTCGGATCACCGGGAGTCAGGTAACAACGCGAAAAACTTTCCAGGATGCAAACCATTACATTTTTTTTAAGCATGGTATCCTGTGGTCCGCTGCCAGCGCCTAAAAAATGGTGGGTTGTAATGATATGATTTAATTCGGCCTGTGAATAATAATACTTCTGGGCTAACTGTTCCTGCTTACGGATCACCGAATACAGAAAGGTGTTGATGCTGTTCTGCGCCAGGGGCAATCGTCTGGCATCGAGTCCTAATAAAGGCGAGGCTGGCATCAAAGGCCGGCCCTCCCATCCTGTTGCAAGAAGCATGAGAAAAGCAAGCATGGCGCATTGGTAAAAAATCAGGGTTGACCTGTTGGAGAATACCGGATGAATGGAAAATATCTTTTTTGCAATATAAAACAGGATTGTTGCCAGCAGGATGAACAAGAGGATCAGTGGCCAATAGCCGGTAACCATGCTTTTTGCCGAACTCATGGAATCTGACCCTACATACCACAGATCAATGTTACTCCGCTGTTTCCTGAACCTGAAATAAGCAATATCAAGCAAGTTGAGCGCAAGGCCTGCACTGTTCAACAGAACAAAAATAATTCGAATGAGTGGCGAAAGTATTTTTTTTCTACCTGGGAAATAGCATCCCAGAAAATAAAAACCAAAAACCGGCAGGTTCAACCAGGCGATTCCCGAGAGATCCATTTTCAGGCCCCACAAAAAAACCTGGAACCATTCCTTCGGGGAGATTCCGGGAAATAAGGCCCGGTTATAGGTAAAAAAAATAATTCTTAATCCAACATAGAGGAGCAACATGAAACCTATCGATAAAAAAACTACACGGAACTGTTTAAAAAAATTGATAGGAACAGCCATATTTTTAAATTACAGCAATATGCATTCTACCGGTAGCCGGGAGATTTCACATTGATAAGACAAACAAGGACAGTAGTGTCATTGGCGTTTTTCAGCAAGGTTTTCCTGCTCATGCAATCCCAGAAACGAAGATCCCAAATCAACTGCTTCTTGCCGGGAAAATTTTTTGTCATGAAATCATGCATACTGATATCCTGTGAAATTAATCCGGGCTGGTCTTTTAATATTGAGGGTAGATGGTAATCGAGGGCAACATTTTCAGCCGGCATATAATAGCTGGTAAGCCAACCCTGCTGCCTGACTTGCTCCAATGCCTCAAAATTAGGTGATTCAATTATGATACGGTTTTTGATGAGAAATTTTTTATCGAGCCGCTCCAATAGTCTGCAAAAAGCTTCTGTGTTCACTGCTTCAAGATTTTTTAGGTCCAGCCAGAATAATTTATGGGCTTTGCCTTCCTGCAGGAGGAAATCGGAAAAGACCAGTGAACTGAGGTCCTCCGGATCGTGCGCCACGAACAGTTGACTGGAAATCGCATCAAATCTGACGTCACATTCAAAACCTGCAAAATTATTGTAAAGGTATTTCAGCCGCCGCAGAGAATTGACACGATGCGGCCAAATCCGATCCAGGCCCCTTAAAGAATAGATGAGGTGGTTGGGAGATCCATTTCCCTGAATAAAAAAATGATTGGATACAAATGCTTTTTCACGGATCGAGTTTAGGATCTGCCTCTGGAAACTGTTTAGGAGTTCAGTGCGAAACAAGAAAATAACTATCCCTGAAAAGCCCAAAAAAATAATCCAGGGGAACCGTTTTCTTTTTGGCATAATAGCGCTAAGATTTTACTGCCGATGCATGGAGAGCCTTTTTGACTGCACGGACAATTTTCTCTCCTTTTTCCTTTGCCTGCTCTTCTGTCCACAATAATCCGATCTGCGTGGATATGCAGCGGCTGATAATAGCATCACTTGCATAAAAAGAGGTTTCGTTCAGTTTCAGCAGGGCCTTTTTTTGGGGTTCATTTAGGTTATTGAGCGTTTGGGTATTCTTAAGATGGTCCCATTTACGCAGATAATGCCAGTTATTGTCATACCAGTAAAAGTTGCCGGCCAGGATTCCCTGTTCCTTCATTTCAGCGGCGGCTGCCCTTGCCAATTCCTCTGTAGGGAGGAACCAGCTGAGAAAGGTACAGCTGTCACCTGCAGGATCGGGAATGGTTCGAAAGGAAATTTCGGGTATTTGCGACAGGATGTTTTTCAATTGGTTGTGATTCTTTTTTTGAATGGCCAAAAATCTATCCAGCTTCCTGATCTGCGCCAAACCAATTGCCGCATGTAATTCGGAAATACGGAAATTGTATCCGATAAATGGATGAAGTTCGGCACCCCGGTCTGATCCGATATGCGTATGCCCATGGTCGGTATACCCGTCGCACTTGGTGTAAATATCTTCCAGATTGGTCGTTACCGCTCCTCCCTCCGCACAGGTAATCGTTTTTACAAAATCAAATGAGAAAGCTCCTGCATGGCCAATGGAGCCAAGCCATTTACCTTTATATTTTGCACCGATGCTCTGGCAGGCATCTTCAAGCAACAGGAGTTTGCGCTCTTTGCAAATTTCCATCAGTGCATCCATATCCGCCATACTCCCGCACATGTGTACAGGCATAACGCATTTGGTCCTGGAACTGATTGCTTTGCGGACTGATTCAGGGTTGAGGGTAAGCGTATTATCGACATCTGCTAAAACTGGAATGGCCCCGGTACTCAAGACGGCCTCAAAGCTTGCTACGAATGTAAAGGAAGGCATAATAACCTCATCACCCGCGCCGATACCAAGGGCCGCCAGTACTGTGGTCAAAGCCGAAGTTCCACTTGAAGTTAACTGGGCAAATGCACAACCAAAAGTCTTGCAAATCGCTTCCTCAAATGCCTTGGCTTTCCAGATGCCTTTGCGGGAAGAGTCAAAACCATACCGCATGAGAATCCCGGTTTCAAGTACATCATTGACTTCTCTTCGTTCTTCGTCTCCGAATAGTTCAAAGCCTGGCATAATTCAAAATGATTTAAATGGATGAATAGTGAATAAACAAAGGTAGAGAAAATGACGCTTTGCGGCCCGACAACCATTCCTGAAATCCGGGCAATGAACAATAAAACATAATTAGTTTGTAAATTGCAGTAAATATTAACTAAACGTATTATATGTCACTTATTCCCAACAAAAAAAATAAAAAGGACACCCGGCCAGGTACCCAAAAACCGGCCAAATCCAATTTCCTTGTCCACAAAGGCAAAGCCAATACCAGAGGTTCAGCAAGAAATACCAAACTAACCGGTGGTTCCCAGCGGGGCTCTTAAATTTCCCACATTTCTCATCTTCCCGCCACCTTACTGTAAATTGCATCCATGCAAGACNNATTTAAGTGATCTGAATGAAAAGCAAAGGGAAGCCGTATTGCATGTCGAGGGTCCTTTGATGATTGTGGCCGGAGCCGGCAGTGGGAAGACCAAAGTGCTTACAACCAGGATAGCCCACCTGATGGCCGCCCATGGGGTAGATGCATTTAATATCCTGGCCTTGACATTTACCAACAAGGCGGCAAAGGAAATGAAGGAAAGGGTGGGGAAGATATTGGGCAACAGTGAAGCCCGCAACCTCTATATTGGTACGTTTCACAGCGTATTTGCACGCCTCCTCCGCGCTGAGGCCGGCCGCTTGGGTTATCCCGCCAATTTTACCATTTATGATACCGACGATTCGAAAAGCGTGGTAAAAGCCGTTGTCAATGAATTAAATTTAGATGATAAACACTATAAGCCTTCCACAGTATATAACCGGATCTCCAGTGCAAAGAATGCACTGGTTGGGCCTGCAGAATATGCGGCCGACTATTATATCCAGCAGGAAGATCTTAGAAGCAACCGGCCGGCCATAGCGCAGATCTACCAGTCCTATGTAAAGCATTGTTTTAAAAATGGTGCCATGGATTTTGATGATCTTCTGCTGAAATTTTATGAATTGTTAAAAAATTTTCCGGATAGCCTGCACAAATACCAGCATAAGTTCAAATATATTTTGATAGACGAGTACCAGGACACCAACCCTGCCCAATATGAGATCATCAAATTGCTGGGGGCGGTGCACGAAAATGTGTGCGTGGTAGGTGATGATGCGCAAAGCATTTACAGTTTCCGTGGTGCTACCATCCAGAATATACTGCAGTTCCAGAAGGATTATGAAGATGTTACCCTCGTAAAACTGGAACAAAACTATCGCAGCACCCAGAGCATACTGAATGTTGCCAATGAAATAATAAAAAACAATAAGGGGCAGATACCCAAGGACCTCTGGACGGAGAACAGCAAAGGGGAGCAAATCCGTTTGGTGCGCACCATGACCGATAATGAAGAAGGGAAATTTGTTGCAGATACCATCCAGGAACAGAAACTACGCAATCATTTTTATAACAGGGATTTTGCTGTGCTTTACCGGACAAACGCCCAAAGCCGCGCCTTTGAAGAAAGCCTGAGACGCATGAACCTTGCCTATACCATTTATGGAGGTATCAGCTTTTACCAGCGCAAGGAAATAAAGGATTTTATGGCTTACCTGAGGGTTACGGTTAATCCCAGGGATGAAGAAGCGCTCAAACGCATCATAAATTTTCCGGCCAGGGGGATTGGCAAAACAACCATTGACAAAGCAATATTGGCTGCCAATGAAAACAATATTACGATGTGGGAGGTCCTGGAAAAAGCAAGCCGATTTGGTTACAAGGGAGGCACGCTGGAGGCGATTGAGAATTTTGTATTAATGATAAAAAGCTTTGCAAGCATGCTCCGGACCAAGAATGCCTATGAAGTTGCCGTGCATGCAGGCAGACAAACAAATATTATCAAGGAGCTTTTTAATGATAAGAGTACAGAAGGGGTGGCACGATATGAAAACATAGAGGCTTTGCTGAATAGTATCAAGGCATGGGTAGATACCCAGCAGGATCTTTCAAGAATTGATGAAGAAGGCGTAGTGATTGAATCTCCCGATTTGGAGCAGAAGGGCGGAGAATCTTCCCTTGGATCCTACCTGCAGCAAATTACCCTGCTGACCGATGCAGATGCCAAAGATCCAAATTCAGATACGGTTAAGTTAATGACCATCCATGCGGCAAAGGGACTTGAGTTCAGCTGCGTGTTTACCGCCGGACTGGAAGAGATGCTTTTTCCAAACGCGATGTCCATTAATTCCCGTGAGGAGCTGGAGGAAGAAAGACGCTTGTTCTATGTGGGGATCACAAGAGCAAAACACCGCCTCTGGATATCCTACGCAAATACCCGCTACCGGTTTGGATCGGTGGTACAAAATGAACCCAGCCGTTTTCTGGATGAGCTTCCTGAACAATTTGTTGACCGGAGTTTTGCCGGAGGNNGAACCAAACCGCTTTTGATCCGGGGGATGGTTCTTCCGCCTTTGAACGTATGAAAGGAGGATTTGGCAGCTCGGCACAGGCAGAAAAAATGTATGGACCACCACAAAATAGTAAAAGCGATACCCCCTCTTATCTGCCGCCAAAAGCCCAAAGAAAGACAGTAGAACATACACCAGGGGCAGATTTTGTGCCTAGCGACACCAGCAATTTACAGGAAGGGCAAAAAGTGGAACACCAGAAATTCGGCTTTGGTGAAGTGGTTAAGATGGAAGGTTCCGCGCACAATCCGGTTGCTACCGTAAAGTTTGAGCTGAATGGGGAAAAAAAGATAATGCTGAATTATGCCAAGCTGCGGATAGTCCCGTCTGTATAAAAAAACCTGGGCATTTCATGCATGGAGGTTTGCTCTTAATTCTTCGATCGTTTTCTTTTCACTACCCACAAAAATTTTGTTGTTCAGGATAATAACAGGCCTTTTCAAAAAAGTGTATTCCTCCAATATCAATTGACGGTAATCCTTTTCCCGTAAATTTCTGTCTTTTAAATTCAGCTCTCTGTATTTCATGGCTTTCCTGCTGAAGATNNAGCTGAAGAGTGCCTCATAGCTCCCAGCCATTTTTTTCAGGTTGTCAATCTGTCCAGCCGTAATTTTATCCGTTTTGATATCCTGTAATTCAAAACCCAGGTTTTTAGCATCGGTCTCCTTTATGATACGGTCACAGGTGCTACATGTGGAGAGGCAAAAAATTTTTTTCATATTGGTAAATTATGGCAGGGAATGCACATATTGTGACAAAAATAAACCATCCTTTCCTGTAATATTTTCAAATTTACTTCGACCTATTGTTAATACAATATTAAACCAGTTGATTTGCAGTCTATTGTTAGCCAGGACGAATTTGTAAAACTCGTATACCAGCACCAGTCAATGTTATACAAGGTTTGTTCCCTGTATTGTGCATCAGCCCAGGACCGCCAGGATCTTTTTCAGGAAATTGTTATACAATTGTGGAAATCCTATCCGAAATTCCGCGGGGAATCCAAGTTCAGCACCTGGCTGTACCGGATAGCGCTCAACACAGCCATTTCTGACCTGCGCAAACAAAAGAACCAGCCCACCGTCCCGGGATCTGAAAGTTTTCCCGAAGAGATACCTGAAGTTCAATATTACAGGGAAAAGGACGAACAGATTCACCAGTTATATACAGCCATCAATCATTTGACAGAGGTGGAAAAAGCGCTGGTGATGCTATATCTTGAAGATAAAACCTACCATGAAATGGAAGAGATTCTTGGCATCCATGAAAATAACCTGCGGGTTAAGATGAATCGTATCAAAGAAAAAATACGCAAACTTACAAAGGAGGCCGCTTATGGAACTGGACACGCTTAAATATATCTGGAAGCAGGCCACTGAAAATCCGGCCCGGCAGCAAAGCAATGAACAGATCCTTGAGATACTGAAAAAAAAGTCCATGCGTCCGGTTGCCAAAATGAAACGCAACCTGCTGTATGAGCTTATTTTTGCAGTGCTGCTTTATGCACCTCTTTTTGCCTATTACTTTTTTGGCTTTGAAGGAAAGCTGACTGAACCCGCCTGGCTCCTGATCATCATCCTTGGCATTTTCCTGGTATACTATTACCGGAAAAACAAATTGCTGGACAGCATGCTGGTTGCGGACAGCCAGATAAAAGTGCAGCTGGAAATGCAATTGCTCACACTTGAAAAATATTTACGGTTTTATTTGATGGCTCGTATATTGATTCCAGTTAGTACTCTTTTTTTGGGCGCGGTTATGTACTGGAAATTGCCACCCCCCGCCAAACCCAACCTGTTTTACCTTTCCCCGGAAAATCCGCTCTGGCAGGTCGTCCTGCTCTGGCTGGGAATTCTTGGCGTCCTTACGGTTCTAGTTTATTTTGCTGACAGATGGTATGTTCACAGAGTATATGGCCGGCATATCCGGAAACTGAGGCAGTTGATTGCAGAAATGAATGAATCATAACAATACCTGCAATGGACGGTTTTTTCATAATTTTATTGAAGAATAAGATCCATATGAAAAAAATCATCCTTCTCGCCTTCCCGGTCATTTTGTTGCCTTTTATTATATGCGCCCAATCTGCAGACGAATCGGCGGTTAAAAAAATATTGGCCGACCAGGCTGCTGCCTGGAGTCGGGGTAATTTAGATGAATATATGAAAGGCTACTGGCAAAGTGATTCCCTGATGTTTATCGGCCATGGCGGGATAACCTATGGGTATGTCCATACCCTTGAAAATTATAAAAAAAATTACAACACAATTGCAAAAATGGGTAAGCTCTTCTTTACCCTGATTAAAACCGAAAGGCTTTCGCCGCAATATTATTATGTCACTGGCAAATGGTTTTTGAAAAGAAATGAAGGGGATATCGGTGGATATTATACCTTGCTCTTCAAAAAGATCAGGGGCAGGTGGGTAATTATTTCAGATCATACCAGTTAATTTCATCTTTTTCAATATTAAACTTATTACTATGGCACTTATTATTTTGGGAATCATCATAATTCTTATTGGCTTTGGGATGGGCCGCAGCGATGTAAATTTCAGACGTTTCGCCGGCGTTGTCCGGATTGTCGGTTTGCTGGTGGTTGCTGCAGGAATTCTGGTTTCCTGTATAGTCCAGGTCGATGCAGGTCAGGTGGGAGTAATGAAATTATTCGGCAAAGTTCAGAACGATGTATTGCCAAGTGGACTTCATTTTATCAATCCCTTACTGGAGGTCGAAAAAATGGATATCAAAACCCAAAACTACACTATGAGCGGTGTCCATGACGAGGGAGTCAAACAGGGAGATGATGCTATCCGGGTATTGACTTCAGATGGACTGGAAGTAACTATAGACCTGACCGTGCTGTATAAATTGCTTCCTTCTGATGCGCCCAAGATAGTGCGGGAAACAGGCCTTGATTATACAGATAAAATCGTCCGGCCCCTTACAAGAACAAAGATCAGGGACAACGCCGTATATTATGAGGCCATCTCCTTGATTTCAAATAAAAGAGATGAATTTCAGCAGCGCATTTTTAGAAGCATAGACGAGGATTTTAAGAAAAGGGGATTGGTGCTTGAACAATTGCTGATAAGAAATATAACCCTTCCCCAATCCGTCAAAACCACGATTGAACAAAAGATCAGCGCTGAACAGGAGGCACAGAAAATGCAATTCGTTTTGCAGAAGGAAAGACAGGAGGCAGAAAGAAAAAGAGTGGAAGCCCAGGGGATTGCAGATTACCAGCGGATAATTAGTCTAAGCCTTACGGACAGGCAGCTTCAGTATGAACAAATAAAAGCAATGAAAGAATTGGCCGCTTCCCCAAATGCTAAAATGGTCATCCTTGGTAAAAATAGTACGCCCTTGATCCTGGATGCCAAAGAAAAATAAGCGTAAATCAACCGTGTGGAAATTTTTTTTTCCAGGTGACCCAATAAAACCGAATCAATGCAATAAGGCTTGCGACCAGAAATAGATAATAGAAAATATTTGCCAGGGTAATTTTATCTTCA
>PLCH01000175.1:6449-6684 GCA_003135585.1 Chitinophagaceae bacterium | reverse complement strand
CGCGAGTTTTTTACCTTCCGCAACTATACCGTCAAAATCGGTAGAAATGACTTCTGCACTTATATCTCCATTGACTACCAATTCGCAAATAGTCTTGTAGTGGTTAAAAATTGCAGCTTCCCCCTTAATGCCTTCTTTTGCCATTAAGCTGGGATTGGTGGTAACCCCGTCCAGAATGCCAAGGTCATTTGCTTCCCTGATCTGCGCCAGGTTGGCTGTGTCAATAAAAAATTTC
>PLCH01000175.1:0-6438 GCA_003135585.1 Chitinophagaceae bacterium | reverse complement strand
TTGCTGCCTTCCGGCCCTGGGGGATTCAGCAGGAGCTGGTCGTATAAGACTTGCCTCGCGCAAATATACAACTTTGAGACTTAAATCAATTGGACTGACGTCCATTTAATGAATTCAATTTTGCAATCCCGACCAACTGGTCGGCCCTGCCTCCGAGTTGACGGTAGTAAACAAGGATGCTGTAATCGTTTTCGGTTTCCATATTATTGCCCTCTGTAAATTCAAATGATGCATTTCTGGAAGGATCATTTTTATTGATGGTTACATAGGAATAATAGTAGAAACCCTGCTTAAGAAAAACAGCTACTTCATACATACCTTTTTCCGCGTTAAAACTCATTTTGGTAGAATCGTTCAGGGCGTAATTGGTCAACTGGCCAAGGATGTAAACATCTTTATCAATAAAGGGAATATTTCCTGGGGGGACAAAACTGAAATGGACAGTAGCGTAGTCTGCCTGCCATAGCGGATCTATATTTTCGGTTGTTTGGATAAAATAAAGACCGTTATAATCATTATAATAATAATAAGGCTTTTGTGACCTATCCGGATCAGGCATGACAAAAATTTCAGTCGAGGTCTTGGAATAATTTACATGATGAACTCTGTCACTTTGGAAACGAAAGCTTTGGATATCCACCCAACGCCATTGTTTGCCTGATGGAAAATTATAGTCATCGTCACTTGTATATTTCAAAGTATTTGCGGAATAAAAACTAGGTTTGATATCGTGCAGGGCATTATCCCAGCGATTGTTCTGCAGGATCACCACACTGACCTGCTGGGCAGCATTGGCAATGTTTAAAGAACGCGTATTGATGGAAAATTGGATTTTCTGATGAGTGAGCGACAACTGGGGGTTAAACGGCTGCAAGAGTTGCGCATCAAGATTGACACCGTCCTCTACCACCAGAAAACGACGGGCAAAAACAAGCCTGGAAGTATCTCCGTCCAAAAATACTTTCAACAGGTAATTCCCGGACCGGGTAGGAACGCAGTTCTGATCCGGCACAATTCCCTGATAATGAGTATAACGGGTCAGGGAGATGGAAGAATACCGATAATTGTTAATGGGTATCTGTGAAAAGCCCCGTATATAATCCAATTCACTGATAACGGCCGGCTTCCAGTCCGCGTTACACAATTGATAAGTGTAAGAATAATTTTTCACATCGGCATCAAGATCATCAAAATGCAATTCCAAACGGTCTGAACTGTTCAAATGAAGGATCGGATACCCCAGTTGATTTCCATAGGTAAACAATTGACAGGTCTTGATATTAGGAGCATAGATAGAGTCGGGAACCTGGGAAAAACCAGCCAGGCAGATCAAGCACACATATAAAGACAAGAAATATTTCATTAAAGGACTTGTTGATGCTGCAGGCAAATGTAAAAAAGTATTAAGTGAACTAAATATACAATGAAAATGTTTCAGATTCCCTTAACAAGGCTTTATTCAATATCTTTCCGCTGTTGCTGAAGGCTTTTTTTTGTTGGGCGGGTTACTCGTTTATCCATAACGAGTAGTTTCAGGCTGCAGTAAAAATGGGAATTAATTCTGTAAACACAAAATCGTCCCTTATCAAAAAACAGAATAGTGCGTTTCACGCTCTAAGACTTGAAAATGGAAAAAACTTTTTATCCTATCAGCGGGAAGTCTATTTTTGGATATTAAAATTTTCCCTGTTGAATCTAGCTTCTTTTATTGCAGGCCGGATTGCCTTTAACCGCCAGCAATCTTTTTCAAGGTTTATTATCAGACTGGCCATCGTTGCCACTACCATAAGCGTGGCTGCTATGCTTCTTACCCTGGCTTTCACGAATGGTTTTCAATATGCCATCAGTCAAAAAATATTTAATTTCTGGGGAGGCATAAGGGTTCAGCATTACGAAAACAACCGAGCTTCGATTGCAGAGGAATCTCCCATTTTCAAAAATGACACTGTCTTGCAGGTGTTGCGGGCCAATAAAGAGGTAAAAACCATTCAGGCGTTTGCAACCAAGCATGCCATTATAAAAGGTATGGAAAGTATTGAAGGCGTTCTGTTGAAAGGGGTGGAAAAGGAGTATGACTTTACCAACCTTGACCCTTTTCTAAAAAGCGGAAGGTGGCTACATTTTCCGGATAGTGGGTATAGCACTGAAATCAATTTATCAGCTTACACCGCAAACCGGCTGAAACTGAAAGTGAATGACAAAATCCTGATCTATTTCATCCAAGCGGACGGCACACCAAAGGCCAGACCGCTTACGGTTGCAGGCATGTTTAAGACTGGAATTGAGGATTACGATAAATTAATTGCAATCGGCGACCTGCGGCTTATTCAACGATTGAACAACTGGGATCCCAAGCAGATTGGGGGTTATGAAGTCTTTTTGAAAGACTTTCGAAAATTAGACACTGTCAACAGCATGATATTCCAACAGTTGCCAAGCACCTGGAATAGCCGAACTATTAAAGAATTACCTCTGGCTGCAGGGATATTCGACTGGTTAAACCTCCAAAACATAACGATTGTCATTGTGCTTATTATTATGACAATTGTTGCTATCCTTAACCTAGTGACTTGTCTGATCATTCTGCTACTCGAACGTACAAAAATGATTGGCATCCTAAAAGCTTTGGGCAGTCCCGACAACTCCATTCAAAAGATTTTTCTATACCATGGCGCCATAATAACTGGATTTGGCATTTTGTTTGGGAATATCCTGGGGTTGCTTATCTGCTGGTTGCAACAGCGGTACGGTTTTATAACTCTTCCTGAAGATGCCTACTACCTTTCTAAAGCCGCAGTAAAATTAGAAGTTTGGCATATTGGTCTGGTCAATGCAGGCACCTTCCTGATTTGTTTTCTCGTATTGATGATCCCCACCATCATCATCCGGAATGTACAACCTGTCAAAGCGATACGATTCAACTGATATTAACCAACCAGGTGCGATAAGAGGATCCCTGTTGCCACTGCAGCATTCAACGATTCTGCTTCTCCCTTTCTTGGTATGGTTATCCTGTGTTGGATCAACCCAATTAACGATTCATTGATGCCATTTGACTCATTTCCGATCAAAATCATGCCCTCCTTGATACGACCGGAATCGGCAATCGAGATACCATTCAACAGGGCCCCGTAAATTGGAGGATGATCATTCTCCCGGAGGAAAATTTGTAAATCCTTATATTCAACCTTTACCCTCCCAATACTCCCCATAGTGGATTGCACTGTTTTGGGGTTAAAAATATCAGTTGTTGTTTCACTGCAGATGATGCGTTGTACCCCGAACCAATCTGCAATCCGGAGGATTGTTCCTAAATTGCCCGGATCCTGTATACTGTCCAATAGAAGGGTGATCCTTCCATTCAATTCCATCGCTGGAAAAACCGGCCTTCGGAATACACCCAAAACCTGGTTGGGAGTGCTTAAAAAAGATATTCTTTCCAGATCGTGCTCCTCAATTACCTCCACTTGCCCTCTTTCCAATACCTTTATCGCAGACTGATTGGAATCTATCCATTCTTGCAATGCAAAAAGGGTTACCAATGGAATATTCTTCGCAGCCAACAATTCGTTAATTATCTTGGGGCCTTCTGCAATAAATACTTGTTCCTCTTCCCGAAATTTTTTCTGGCCTAAACTTTGAATATATTTGACCTTCGATTTTACAAGCATTGACTTTCATTCATTTAAATAAGTTTCACGGTAAATTGGTTTGCGCGAAAAGGCTTATATATTCCGCCCTGCAAACCAATTTTGCTTTGGACTAATCCGTAAATTTTGTAATCTGTTTATGGTAACCAAACGGCAAGTTAAAACATCTTTATTCAGCTCAGCAGTCATCTTGCCGGCCCTGATGGTAATATTTTTAGTTTCCTGTGTTGCACCAAAAAAAAATCAATATCCCGCTTATAAGCCCTTTGTATTCAGGACTAATATAACATTAGACGGGGATATGCGTTACGCCGAAAAACAGGATTTGATCTCGAAGTTAGAAAATCAATTGGATGATAGTCTGAAAGTGAGAACAGTCACAGCATTTAGGTGGAAGCCCTTATTCATTTATAAAAAATTATCTAACCCCCCGGTTTTCGATTCGTCCAATGTCGGCCGCTCCATTGTATTCATGAATGCGTTGTTGAGATCAGCCGGCTATTACGCGCCCGTTATCAGGGATTCAATTAAAATAGATTCGGTTAAGCGTGATCAATATCGTGTCACCATTAACTTTCATGTAATTGCCGGCAAAAATCTAAAATTCGATTCTGTTGGTTTTGACATGCGGACGCCAGAATTTCAGCGGTTGACCCTTCAAACAAAAGATCAATCATTTTTGAAAAAAGACCAGGCCTACACCAAACAATTGCTTTCCAAAGAAATTGACCGTTTGGTTGAGCTTTTCCGCAACAACGGCTATTACAGATTTTCCCGGGAAGACCTTATCATTGAACATGACACAGTGATTGCGGCATTAATTGATCCGAATTTGGATCCATTTCAGCAGGAACGATTATTGGAGCAATTGAAAAAAAGAAAGGACAATCCTACGATTAATGTGGTAATAAAGGAAAGGCCCTATATCGATTCGAGTCATTTGATCAAATATTATATAGGCCAGGTAATTGTTTATCCGGATTTACCGTCTGTTGAAGATACGGCTGTTACCATAAAAAATGATACGACGGTAATAAAAAATATTACCCTTATCACGCGGTCCAATAAATTCAAGCTCCCGTTTATCGTCAATAACATTTATTTGCGCCCCGCCAGTCTTTATAAACTGGAAAACTATTACCTGACATATAATCGTTTTAACCGCCTTCCAGCCTGGCAATTAACGAATATAGATTTTGATGATGCAGAACTTTCAGATTCCTTACTGGACGTGACGATGCGCCTGTATCCGGCTAAGAAGCAAAATATTTCCTACGGACTGGAAGCCAGCTATAACACAAATGATATCATAACTGCCTCTAATCTATTCGGAGTTGCTGTCAATTTAGGCTTGCACAACCGCAACGCTTTTAAACAATCTGTTCAAACCAATACCAACCTTCGGGGAGGGGTAGAGCTTGGAGCCAACTTTATTCAGACTACGCAGGCAAGCATTTCCCATTCAATAATTTTTCCCAGCCTGATCTCACCTTTCAAAATTAATAAAGAAGGTTGGCTGAAGAATGTAGAGACCATACTTAATTTTAATGCTTCCTATACTGACAGGCGGCAATTTTTTACAGTTAGAACGATAAATGGGTCCTGGGGATACCAGTGGACAAAAACGAACTCTTTGGCCAATTCCAGCAAAACATATTTGTACAAGCCGATCAATGTGGAATATACTACTTTAACAAAAACAGACAGTTTCCAAAAAATACTAAACAATATTCCTTCTTTAAACCTTGCTTTTAGAACTGGCCTCGTGGTAGGACAGCAATTTTATTACAAATCAATCAGGCATATAAAGAACAGGACCAATACCTTTCTGTTCGGAGTGGAGGAAAGTGGTGCCCTGTTGGGGCTTATTACTTCCCTGGATAGAGGGGATCTTTTACGCTTTATAAAGGGAGACATTGAATATATTCACACCATCAACATCAAAAAAACCCAGTTGGCCATGCGGGCCTTTGCAGGGGCCGGTTACGCTTATGGCAGAGCCGGGAACGGTTATGAGGAAACCCTTCCTTTTTATAAGGCGTATTACGCTGGGGGACCCAACAGTATGCGGGGCTGGCAGGTACGACAACTGGGATTAGGGTCTTCAAAATTATATGATATTCCCGCATTTGTAGGTGTTGACCGGTTTGGGGATGTGAAATTGGAAGGGAATGCGGAGTTCCGGTTTCCATTAAGCGTAATTTTTGGCATTAAAATCAACAGCGCTTTTTTTACCGNNGGGAAGTGACTTTAAGTTTGACCGATTTTATAAAGAGCTGGCAGTGGACCTGGGAACGGGGCTGCGACTGGATTTTAGTTATTTTGTGATTCGCTTTGACTGGGCTTATAAAATAAAAAACCCACAGAGTTTATTATATAGCGAAAAGTGGTTTTACGGATTATCCCTGGGCGCGGGTCAATTCCAGCTTGGTATCGGCTACCCCTTCTGATCCCTCAATTTCGACCTTATCTCATTTTCTGCGTCTTCGATCGTCAGGGATTGATTTAATAAAAAATCACCAATCCTTGTCCGGCAAAGGCTGCTAAGGTAAGCTCCGCATCCCAGCTGGGCTCCCATGTCATGGGCAACGCTTCTGATATATACACCAGCTGCACATACGACTCGGAAACGTACGATGGGGGATTCTATTCCGGTTATTTCAAATTCTTTGATAAATATCTTTCTTGGGTCCAATTTAATTTCTTCCCCATTTCGGACTCTTGCGTAGGCTCTTTTTCCGGCTTTCTTAATGGCTGAATACGCCGGGGGAATCTGCCAGGTTTCACC
>PLCH01000186.1 GCA_003135585.1 Chitinophagaceae bacterium | reverse complement strand
GGGTAAGGTATAGCCTAGTAAATTAGTATAAGCAGGCATTATTAAAATCAGTAAAATAACCGCTAGTACAGAAGCCAAAGTGGCAAATAAGAGTGATTCCAAAATGAATTGCCCCACCAATTGTTTTCGGATGGCACCCATTACCTTTCTCAGGCCTATTTCTTTAGAACGATCTGTGGCTCTTGCCGTAGCCAGGTTCACAAAATTAATGCAGGCAATAATTAGGATTAAGATTGCAATAGATATGAAAATATAAACCATTTTTTTATTGCCATGTTTTACATTGTCAAAAGGGCTGAATTGCTCAAAGTAAATTTTATTCAATGGGTTTATAGTCAGATCCATTTTAAAACCGGCTGCTGCATAAAATTTCCCCATGTATTTATCCATAAATGAGGGAAAACGTCTCTTCAGTTGATCCGGGTCTGTTGCCCGATTTAGCAGCACATATACAAACATGCTGTTGTTGGGCCATTGATTAAACCATGGAGCTGTATGGAAATTGGATATCGGTACAACCATGTCAAAATTTAAATGGGAATTTACAGGAACATCCAGCGCAACCCCGGTAACCTTGAGTTGGAGCTTCTTATTGAATTCCACCACCTTACCTATCGGGTCCTCGCTGCCAAAATATTTTTTTGCTGAGGAAGCAGTCAGCACAATACTGTTGGGTTCCTTTAATACAGAAGAAGGGTTTCCCTTTAGCAAAGGGAAATCAAATAATTCAAAGAAATTGCTGTCTGTTAAATAAATATTCTTTTCATTGAATGAAACAGTCTTGTAGCTGATTAGATCGTTATCAGGCATGACCCTCACGGCCTTTTGAATGGCATCGGGGTAATCGTTCAGAAGCGCTGTTGCATAGGGTGCAGAAAGATAAGGGATTTCAGTCCTTTCTCCCTTCTCTTTGGCAACCCGCATAACCCGGTAAATATATTTCCCCTTTTTATGAAAGTTATCATAACCGNNAATTCCAACTGTTAATCCCAATATATTGATCATCGAAAACATTTTTTGTTTTCTCAAATTCTTTATTGCAAGCAATAGATAATTTTTAATCATTTAGAACCTTTAATTCTGTCTTGAAAATTTTCAGCGTGTTTGCCATCGCTTATTTGTATAGAAATATTTTTATCCAAGTATTCAGGTAGAATGCAATAAAACCGTGTTCCGCTTCATTTTCATTACCAAAAAAATGCCGGTTTACTAGATTATTATTATTCAAGGTATTATGCTTTCCTTCCTTGTCAAAACTGTTCGGTATTGGTACAGAGAGTGTTCAATTGTGAAAATATTTGTCTCGTCCATACATATAAACGGAAAGACAAATGAAAGGAAAATGGGATATTTTTGGCCAGGATGGTAATTGACTTCATTCTGATTTCTACACCCTGTTAAACAGGCAACCAGAATTGAAGGAAGTTTAGAGGTTTTCCCTTATTTTGGCAATGGTCTCACCATCAGATTTTTGAAATACACCAGGCTGTTTGGATCGTGACCCTGTAAGGCGAAAGTGCCGCTGGAAAGAATACGTTGCTCGTCGCCTTGAGATCGCTTTACATTTTCTGGTTCTGTATAATCTACGACTACTCTTTCATTTAATTTAATGATAACTTTTTTTCCTTGTATGGTAATATGCTCTGTAAACCATTCATTATCCTTTACAAACACTTCTTTCACATCATCGATCCCGTATAAACTGCCCGTTCTCCTCCAGTCGCTGTGGGAATTATTCACCTGCACTTCGTATCCCTTTGAGGGCCATCCCTTTTCCTGGTAAGCGGTGTGAATGTATATTCCTGAATTGGCACCGGGATGAGTCATAACATCTGCCTTAAATTCAAAATTCCGGAAGTCGTGATTTTCTACATCCCCTTCATAAAATAAATGCGCCGTCTTTCCATGAACAACGATCATTCCATTTTCTACTGAAAATGTGCCAGCATTATCGCCTACTTTCCAGTCTTTTAGCGATTTGCCATCGAACAATGATACCCAGCCATCGGATGAACTGTGTTTTGAAGATAAACATGAAAACAGGCAGCAGGCAATAAGGCAGAACTTGATAATGTTTTTCATGAACGCAACATTAGACAGATAAAAAAATTTAAAATCTGGGATAAAGCTAAATCAATTTCACAGAAGGCATCGTTTAAAATATTCCCTATTTTCGCTATATGCCCTTATTTGGGTAACCCCCTCAATTGATGTAATTATTTCCTGGTCATAGAATATTACAGCTTAAAGCATATGAAAAAATTTTTGTTGTTGGCAATTTTTATCAGCTTTTTTTATAGCTCCTGGTCCCTGGACACGCTTTCTGTCTGTTCTCCCTCAGGTAAAATATGTGTAAAAATATGGATGGAAAGACGTTTATATTACCGGGTCTATCATTATGAGAAATCTATTTTGAACCCTTCAGAAATCGATATGATTTTGGCAGATAACAATAGTTTTTCACTGAATAATCGTATAAGATCCTATACCGTAAAAAGGGAATCTCATCAAATTATTTCACCGGTTCCTGAAAAAAGAAAAACTATTCAGGATAATTATAATATAATGTCAATAAATTTCAAACAACCCTATAAAATAGAATTCCGGGTTTATGATGACGGAGTGGCCTACAGATTTTTGACCTTGTTTAAGGATTCGGTTATTGTTCAAAATGAAGTTGCTAAATTTCATTTTCCCGGGTTTCCTTCTGCTTACTATCCGGGAATACATAAAAGGCCTGACGCTGATATTTTTCACACAAGTTTTGAAGAGACATATCCCTTAAGAGAGGTTGATAAAATTGAAAATACAGAGATAGCCTATACACCTGTCCTGGTTATTCCGCACTCAAATCCGAAAATTGCAATTACAGAATCCGATCTGGAGGATTATCCGGGTATGTTTTTAGGCGGTACAGGTTCTGCGGCTTTAAAAGCTGTATTTGCCAAATACCCCCTGGAAGAAAAAATGACGGCGGGAGAATTTCCACAATCCATCGTTACCAAAAGGACGGATTACATAGCTAAAACAAAGGGTACAAGAACTTTCCCCTGGCGGGTTTTGATTATTGCTGATGAGGACAAACAATTGCCTTCGACAGATATTGTTTACAGGCTTGGCTCACCTTCCAGAATTGGTGATGCATCCTGGGTAAATCCCGGGAAAGGAACGGATGAATGGACTATCAATGTTAACCTGTTTAACGTGGCATTTACATCTGGCGTTAATACTGCTTCTTATAAATATTATATTGATTTTGCCAAACGCTTTGGTTTCGACCGGATAATGATGGATGCAGGGTGGAGTGATAATTTAGACCTGTTCAAAATCAACCCGGATATCAATATGGATACTTTAATTGAATATGCCAGGGAAAAGGGGATAAAAATAAGCATGTGGACGCTTGCTTATACCTTGGACAGGCAACTGGATAGCGCATTAGACAGATTTAATAGATGGGGTGTCGATTTTATAATGACCGATTTCATAGATAGGGACGATCAAAAGATAATAGATTTTTATTATCGGGTAGCAAAGGCCTGCGCGGCTCATCACATCATGATTATGTATCATGGTGCTTATCCGCCGAAGGGATTTAACCGTACTTATCCAAACAATGTCACCAGGGAGGGTGTCCTGGGCTCTGAATATAATATTGGCAGCGATAAAGCCTCACCACCGCATGATGTTACTTTGCCCTACACACGCATGCTTGCGGGGTCATTTGATTACGAGCCCGGAATATTAAACAATGCTACCCAAAAGGGATTCAGGGCAATCGAAGGAATGGTGATGAGTCAAGGCACCCGCTGTCATCAATTAGCTATGTTTGTGGTTTACGATAATCCCATGCAAATATTTTCCGGTAACCCGTCACAAGCGTGGCTGGAGCCGAAATTTATGGATTTACTTGGTACGGTACCAACCACATGGGATGAAACAACTATATTAGAAGGAAAGGTTGGGGAATATATAATCACGGCAAGAAAAAAAGGGGAGGATTGGTTTATCGGGGGCATGACAGATTGGTCTGCCAGGGATATCAATATTAAGTTGGACTTTCTTGCTGAAGGCAACTATTTGGCAACCATTTGCAAGGACGGAGTAAATGCTGACCGTTATGCGGCAGACTACACATTAATGGATATACCGGTAAAGACGAACGATCCACTTAAAGTTCATCTTGCCCCAGGAGGTGGATTTTTGATTCGCCTGCAAGAACAATAGTCTTTGGTCAAAACGGAATTTCCGAAATTTTTTCGACCCTATAGATATTCCCACTGAGTGTTCGTTCCCGCTCCTGCGGACAGGAGCTCTGCCTCAAATTTATTTCCATGATTGATTGTTGCAGCAAGGCTCCTGTCGAAGGAAGGTTACCTGGAAGTCATGTTCCATTTTTTCCGGGATTTCCTAATTATTTTTTTGTCACAGTTGCGGAATATTTCCGGGAATTCTTTAGCNNACCTTGTGGTGCGCCAACTGCGGACCTTTCTTGACTTTATATTGGCTTTTATTGTGGTGGCTAATTTGTGCTATGATTTTCTTTTTCGGAGCGGGTAAAGGATCCTGTAGCTGTTGCTTGGCACTGTCTAATTTGGCCTTAACAAAAGCGTTGACTTCGTCCGTAAGTGCATTGGCGGCATTATCAAAGACTTCATTCATATCTGTTTTTACAATCGGGCTGTTGATAGTGCCACCCATCATTACATTCATATTCACATCATCACTTAGCTGAATGGGAACACCCTTATCCGCCGCCTGTGTTATGACGTTCTTCACCCAGGTTTTGCCTTTTATTCCCAATTGTTTTTTGGGCACTTTCAAGTTGATGCCGTAATCAAGTGATTGATCAAAGCCATGGGAACCCCCGATCTCCATGTCCAGATCATTGAAATTGACGTGAAAGGAAGTCACTGATACCCTTTTATTTTTAAACGAAAAATATGTTTTTACGTCTTTTACTGCAATATTCTTCAATCCTATGACATCCAGCGAATCGGCTAGATTATCCAATGGTCCGAAATCCTTCACTACTCCCTCTACGAGCAGCAGGTTTCCTTTGCCCGTCAGGGTGCTCAGGTCAGGAACCATATTTTCATCCAGCTTTCCATTCAGGTTCATTTGCGCACAAATTTTTCCTGAAATAAATTTTCCGATGGGCATTATTTTTTGCAAAGTATTGGATGCAAAGAAGGCCTTTTGGATGTCCAACCCCATTACATCATAATCCAACGCAATATCCGGATTCCTTTTACTCTCCTTTGTGGAGTAGGAACCATTGATCATTAAAGTTCCTTCCAGGGCATCCGCCTTGACATGACCAAATTTTATGGCTTCGTCTGATATTTGAAATCTGCCAGAAAGGTTCTGCAAATCGAGATTATCACAATGAACTTTACCAGCATCCGCGCTGATCACAAAATTTATATTGGCCGGTACTGCAAATGGAAGGGGGGTAATTGATGAAATTGATTTAGCAGCAGCGTCCTTGTTAATTCCTAACCNNTTTAGACTGAGTTCGTCGGCTTTTACATGGAGAGAGCCTTCTAATGGCTTATTTTTCGCCAGATAGCCAAATAGGTTAATGATCGCTCCATCTGCTGTAAAATGGGTGTTAAGGTATTGTCCTTTAAGTCCATTGATCATGATATTGTTGGAATGGAAACTAACCAATAGGTCGTCCAGTGTAACGCCACCCGGATAGGAGTTTGAAATGTATTCAAAATTGCTAAGATCAAATCCACCGCCCGCGTTCAATGACTTGCTTGTCCGCTTTTCCGTTCCCGGTTCGTTTCCTTTTGCATAAACATCCGCTGTAAGCAAGCCCTTTAACCTGGTTCCAGGATCTAATTTTGTCCATTGGGAAATCTTTGCAAAATCAAGTTTGCCTTTTACAGCCGCATCTATTGACAACTCGGTCACTGGATTCTTTAATAATACATGAAAGTCCACAGTGTCATTTCCCAATTCGGCATGTCCCTGCAAAATATTGATTATGGCGTGGTCAGCATTTCCATCGGGATTATCTAAGTGAGCTGTGACATTAATATGTTGCACAGGCTCAGGTAAATCAGCATATTGGAAAAAACCATTCTTTATATCAAAGTTCAGATGATAGGCGGGAAGATGGTCCTTGGCATACTTTCCTTTAATATAACCCTCCATAGTGGCGTCCCCGGAAGTTTTGACATTACTAAAATCGTTTTTGTAAATGGAGGGCACAATGGATAAAATACTTTTAAAGTCCTTGGAAGGAGTATTGAACTGTATATCCATATTACAGGTGCTGTCATTTGGCCATTGGAAAAAACCCTGGATGTGTAAATTCAAATCATTGAACGACACCTGGTTGCTTGCGAATGAATAAATATGCGATTTCCTGTCCACCTGGAAAGCTATATTCATGTCGACTTTAGCATTGATAGGACAGCAGACGCCCAAAACATTGTCAAAACTTACCGCATCGGCAACAGTATTGGTTTTCAAAGTAAATAGCTCGGAGCTGAAATCCCCAGCAGCCTCATGATTCACATTGATCATCATAATACTCCGATGAGTGGATTCATCCGTATAGCTTATAAAAGAGTTATGGATAGCATATTGTTGCAATTCCAATTTGAAACTTTTGGGTCCGCCAAATCTTTTACTGTTTTGGGTAAACCGGTTTAGACCAATATTCCAGTTGCGTTGACCATTTTTGTGGACGATAGCATGAATCCGCGCTTCTTTGGCGGTGATTGAATAAATCCTGATGCTGTCCCCGGAAAGCAGGCTAAAAATACTAAAGGACAGATCGAGCTGTTTTGCAGCAATCAAGGTATCGTTGGAAAATTCACCAATGCCGATTACCTGAAAATTTTCAAGACCCATGCCCATATGGGGGAAATGACGGAACCACGAAATATCAGCGTTTGTAAAATCAACATGGGCCTTAAGATTTGCATTCAGCCTGTTTTTTACGCGGTTGCTAATTTTTACTTTAAAGATAAAGGGAGTCGCAAAGGCAATGCTTACAAGAAATAGCAGTACAAGTCCTGCAATTTTGAGGGAATTGTTTTTCATAGTTATTACGGTATTGGATACTGTAAAGATGCAAAAAAACTTCAGATTATCATAGTAGTTTTGGCATAAAAACTGATTAAACCAGGGATATATTTACGTATGAAAAATTATTATATATCTTCAGAAGTTGTAAAAGGCTGTGGATGAGTGTGGTACTTTGATAAAAATTATTTGATTGAAAGGATATAAAATTGCCAGCGATTTTTTTTGGTTGCTAAGCCCTGGATTTGACCGGCATAAACCTGCCGGTATCCATCGTTTTATTCCGATCTCAAACTTCTGATTGGACTAGCAATTGCAGCTTTAAAAGCCTGAAATCCTACGGTGACCAGCGCGATCAATCCCGAAATGACTCCCGCAATACCAAAAACCCACCAGCTGATATGGATCCGATAGGCAAAATCCTGCAACCAGTTGTCCATTACCCACCAAATAACCGGGATCGCTATGACAAAGGCGATAATTACCAGCAGCAGAAAATCTTTTGACAATAGGAATAGAAGATTTTGTACGGATGCTCCCAAAATTTTTCTGATACCTATTTCCTTGGTTCTTTGCATAACATTGTAGGCCGATAAACTCAACAGACCGAAACAGGCAATCAGGATAGCAAGAAAAGCAAAAAAACCAAACACAATTCCGAACTGACTGTCGGCTTTATACTGATGATCGAAAGATTCATCAAGAAAAAAATAACTGAATGGATCCGCTGGAAAATGTGTATTCCAGACATTTTCAATCGAAGCCAGGGTTTGGTGAATATCGGGCGTTTGAAATTTGATGGAATAAAAATTACCGGCTTCTGGTCTTAAAATGAAAATTATCGGGGTTATGGACCTATTCAGTCCCATGTGGTGGTAGTTGGCGACCACGCCGATAATTTTCAACGAATCCCCGTAGTATTCTACAGATTGGTTGATTGCTTTTGAAGGACTTGCCAATCCAAGAAGCTTAACAGCCTCTTCATTCAGAATTACTGCTTTTATATCGGTTGGGAAATCTTTTGAAAAATTGCGGCCTTCTTTCATTTCCATGCCATAGGCCGGGATAAAATCATAATCCATGTAGATAAAATAGAAAGTCAAATATCCTTTATAGCTGGACCCCACCAATCTGGCAGAGCTGGTGAAGTATATTTCTTTACTCATTACACTGGAGGAGGCAGTGATGTTTTTTACGCCTTTTATTTGTAATAATTCATTTTTGAATGGTTGAAAAGAATCTTTGTACAAGGTGTTCTGGATGGAGCCGGCCCCTTCAAGCACTAATGTCTGTTCTATGTTCGCTCCCAATTGATGGTTTCTCATGAAACGGACCTGCTGGTACACAATGATTGTTCCGGCAATCAGGAATATGGAGGTCGAAAATTGTCCTACTATTAATGCTTTTCGCAAAACCAAGCCCTTCCCGGAATTTTTGAATAGCCCTTTTAATACAGCAGCAGGGTGATATCCTGACAAAACAAATGCAGGATATATGCCGGATATAAATGCTCCTCCCAGGAACAGCGATATAAAACTTTTTAAATAAATGCCGGGAAGGTGAAACCCTGTGATTGTTTCCCTTCCGATCAGGCGGTTGAAATAAGGGGTAACCAGGAAGGCGATTCCTATTGCTAAAACCAGCGCAAGTAAGTTCAAGAGGAAACTTTCCACGAGGAATTGTGAAATCAAATCAATCTGAATGGCCCCCAGCACTTTTCGCACACCCACTTCCCTCGCCCTTTCCAAAGAACGGACAGTAGCCAGATTGGTGTAATTGATCCACGCAATTCCAATAATAAAGAAACCTACCAGGAACAGAAAAGATACAGACCTGCCATCTGCATTCACCTCCGCTTCCTCATTATAGTGCGAGTAAAGGTGGATGTCCTTTAAAGGAATCAGGTAAATATCTTCCCGGGTCTTTTCGAGACTAGCAGTCCTGGAATTCAAATAGCGATCACAAAATGCGGGTAATTTAGAATCCAGTTTTTTCCAGTCTGTCCCCGGCCTAAGTT
Organism: Chitinophagaceae bacterium; assembly: GCA_003135585.1. GTDB lineage: Bacteria > Bacteroidota > Bacteroidia > Chitinophagales > Chitinophagaceae > Puia. Next base: position 1,001 of record PLCH01000186.1, on the reverse strand, counting down.
GCAGGTAAGCATAGAAATCATACCAGCCTAAGCTGTTATCGGGGTCCATTTCCTTTCCCTTTCCCAGTGCATGGATCAGGTTTATAAAGGATTTGTAGGACATTAGATAATCAAAGACAAGGTGTGAGTTTTCCGGATAATTTTTAAATATCCCGGTAATTTCATAGAAATAAACCTGGCCTCCTTCCCTGATTGTCAATTTTTTGCCGACAGGATCTTCCTGACCGAAATATTTTTTCCCCAGTTTTTCCGATATTACCATTTTACCAGGTCCATCCAGTGCAGTCCCCGGATCTCCTTCAATAAACGGAATGGTAAACATGTTCAGGACCGAAGGATCTGCGTAGTAACCTTTATTTTCAAGTGCTTTAATATTATTGGCGTCATTGGAAAATACCATGTTGTGCTGTGCCGGTTCTGAATTTGACCAGGAAATTCTTGCATCTACCAACCTGCAGAAATTCTCAACCTCCGGAAAATCCTTTTTCATCCTTGGAGCAAGACCCGGAAATACAGCTGCAGATTGCATGGTCAATTTCCCCTGCTCGTGAAAATCCAGGCGCAAACGCACAATTTGATCGGCCTTATCATGGAATGTGTCGTAGCTTTTCTCATGGGAAACGTATTGAAAAATCAACAGGCAACAGGTTATTCCTATTGCCAGTCCGAAAATATTCAGCAGGGCATATCCTTTACTTTTTACAAGGTTGCGAAAGGCAATTTTAAAATGACTCTTCAGCATATGGAGGATTTAAAAATCTTGAAAGGTTTAAGACAGAAAATAACCTGAATGCCAATAATCCTGCCATTGGCTTTTGCCTAGACCCTGTTTCATAATTTGCGGGTTCTTAAACCCATTTTTTTCATGAGATGATTTTTGAAATCTTCCGGAGAATAATCAAAGACTGTTGGTTATTTTTGCAAAGAAAGCTGATGGATTTCAATTTTTCAAATGCCCTGTCCAAAAATTTGTGAAAAACCCTGTTCAATCCGTTTTCTAG
>PLCH01000318.1 GCA_003135585.1 Chitinophagaceae bacterium | reverse complement strand
CCAAATCGAATGCACCGCTGCGCGCAATCTGACTAAACAACAACTAGCCGTTTTAAGTGAAGGCCGCTATCTGGAAGATGGAGAAAACGTCCTGATAACCGGTTCCACCGGTTGCGGAAAAAGTTATCTCGCCTGTGCCCTTGGACACCAGGCCTGTATACAAGGATACAAAACCACGTATCTGAACATGAACCGGCTAATAGAAAAAGTTCAGCTGTCCAAACTCGACGGCTCTTATATCAAACTCTTAAACCATCTGGAACGCCACACACTGATCATCCTCGATGACTTCGGTCTGCAGAACCTTGGGCAAGATGTGCGGCTTACCTTGTTACAACTGCTGGAAGATCGTTATGGCAAGAAAAGCATTATTGTTACATCGCAGCTACCGGTATCCAAATGGTACACATATATCAATGACCCAACTCTAGCTGATGCCATCCTTGACAGACTGACAGCAAATGCACAGCGTATCGAACTGAAAGGTGAATCTTTAAGAAGAAAAAAAATAAAACCGAATCAATAACCCTTTGTACTTTTAAATCTCAAATAGCTCTTACTCTTATTACCTGCTTCGCAGGGGGGTCAACATCCCGGAATGCTGGGTCAACATGACCGGAATTTACAATGTACATTTAAAAGGTTGCCACAATAAAAATTACCTTCCAAAAGAATATTATCTTCGAGTGATTCCAATGCCAATGGGATTAAATCATCTAAGCCTATCTTTTGCCCAATCATAATTCTTAAAGCTTTTATCGTAAATTATCGCTGAAAAACAGTTCAGAAATTACAGATGGGGTCTGATACCGCATTGGGTTAAAGACTGGCAAGATGCTATAAAAAGTCAGAGAGATTGCCTAAACTCTATATTAGAATTAAAAAGGCTTTTCGTTTATTCGAATAGCCTTTCAAAAGCAGATAATACCTTTCAATAACGGTCAATACCTATCGTTACGGAGAGAGAGGGATTTGTATTCTCTCTGCAATATTCTGAATCAGAACCAAATACCTTTTCAGCAGGATTGTGGGTCACTTACAAAATCAGTCAATTCATGCGAATCATAATAAAAGAACTCTTTGGAATAAATTACATAACAATTATTAAATAAATGCTTTATAATTTATGAAGTGTTTCGATCTCCCAAGATTTTTCATTATGAAATCTTGTTTCCAATACAAAGGGATCTTTATGAGACTCCCGATGATTTTGGTGGCCACAAAGGTCAAGCCGAGGCAGACTTAAAGCAGGCATGGATATCATTATGAAAGGCTTTATAATTCCGCATTTATCAAGATACTACTCATTGATGATTATATTTGGATGAAACAGGAGCCTATTAGGATAGAAATAAGCATACGCAAGCTAAACCTTGTTCTTCATTGCTTGAAAAATTCTCCGTCTGCTTTTATCATTACATCTGTGCTAATGTCGAATGGATCGGGAGGGCCAACATTGAAATCAGTACGGTTGATATTCCCAGTTAATTGGAAGCCCGCTTTGGTTTTTTTTGACATGGCATCTTCAATAGTACCCCTAAACCATAAATCCATCGTAACAGATTTGGTAACACCATGTAGAGTAAGGTCCCCAGTAATTTTTAGCCTGTCCTTCATACCTGTTGTATTATGAATGGATGTAGATTTGAACGTCATAGAAGGGTATTTGACAACATCAAAAAAATTCGGACTATTTAAATCATCATCCCGCATTTTCACTTCTGTATTAATAGATGCTACATCTACCGATAATATAAATACAGCATCGCTGAAGTCTGTTTTTGATGAAGTAACGGTCGCTTCAAATTTTTGGAATAACCCAAAAATAGAAGAGAAGCCTCTGTGGGTTACTATAAATGTTAATTTGGAATGCATGGGATCATCTTTCCATGCTGTTGTCTGACTAAATGACAAATCGGCTAAGGCAATGGCAACTAAAATAAAGAATATCTGTTTCATGATTTCTAAATTGAGTGAATGTTCAAAATATATTACTTTGCGGTAACTTTAAATTCTGGCGATGTAACTTTTCGCTTAAGGGAATAAACTTATAGGTATTTATTTTCCAAGCCCCATTTGATTCAAATAGGTTTGGTTATCCCAGAATAATGATTCTTCTATCATTAAACCATCTTTCCAATGTCCAACGGTACACATGGGAATCTTGAATGATTTACCTGTTGGTTGAATAAATTTTCCATTTCCGATTGGCATCGACTTGGAAAATGTCCCTTCCATAATACCAGTAACACATGTCCATTCGCCGGAATTGTCTCCAAAACGGATGGGATGAACTTTTATCCGAGTGTCAGGCGCATAAACGAACATCGCTTTCATATCTTCCAGGTGCTTAGCAAGACCGTTTGTATGGTGCCCGTCGGGCCAGTTTACGATAATGTCATTTGAATGGCTTTCGTGGAAACGAACCCATTCCTGACCGCTGAATACCACAAAGTCCAGCGTATCAAATATAATCAGATATTTTTCAAGTGTATCCTTTGCTTCGGCATATGTTTTTAAGACATTTGTCATAGAATCAACCTTTACTTGCATTTCTTTTGAG
>PLCH01000450.1 GCA_003135585.1 Chitinophagaceae bacterium | reverse complement strand
CTTCCTATTCCCTATTATTTAGAGATCAGCAAGTTGTGACCGGTGTGGTAATGGATACCCTCCCATTTTCAAATTTGGAGCAATTGAAATATTTCGAGAAGGCCTTATCGGCTTTGAAAACGGGGACTAACGGGGACATTGCAAAATTTAAGGACTATTCCATCAAGAGGGCGGAGGTTAAAAGAGAGGGGATCTGGTATATACTTAGAATTAAATGGGGATTAACCAATTTCCAGCAACCAGAGTCTGATTTAATGATCAGGACTATCAAGACCTTGTGAAGATTGCAAGCCAAATTAGAGGATGAATTGCATATAATCAGCAACTATTTGTGGCAAATTTTTTCAGGAAACGATAAGTTTATCGGTTTAGGTTTTATGCAGAATTCCAATGCTGTGCGATATAATACATTTTCCTTTTATACGTTATACTAAGTTGAAATATTTTCGAATACTGAATACTCTTAATAAATTAAATAATCAGATTCATTAGAAAATCCTCCTTGTTATGAAAAAACTTATTTTGATATCCTTATTTTTCCCTTTTTTCGCAAACGCACAGTTTAAAATAGTAAATACAGCTACCATTAACCTTCTTGAACTGCGTGCAGGGACTTGGCCTATAACGCTGCAAAGGATTACCAAAGAATCAGATACCTGTTACGTGCTTCTATTCCGTGATCAGCAATACACCAATGTAGTGGACATGTCAACCCTTCGATTTCCGGATTTAGAACAAATGAAATTTTTTCAAAAAGGCTTGTCTGCTTTAAAAAATGGGTCTACCGGGGATATAGCAAAATTCAAAGAGTATACAATAAAACGAGTGGATGTAAAAAAAGAAGGGGTATGGTATATTCTGACGTGTGAGGAGGGAGCACTAACAAATTTTCAGCAACCTGAGGCCGACAAAATGATTGCTGCTATTACTAACTTATAAATTCACAGGTTATAGTTGACAACATTGAATAAAAGTTTGTCAGGCGGCAGGCTTTTATCTTCCTGCAGAAATTTTAGATTCATATTTATTAGTTATGCATGGTAACATCTTTTTTACTATGCCAGATTAAAATGAATTAAAGTCATCTTGATTATTTCTTTTCAATTGCATAAACTTATCTATCTCAAACCGCTTTAACCCCCTATACTTTTAATGGCTTTATGGTTCTTATCCCCGAATCTGTTCAGCGATATTAAGCTGGTTTCGTCGATTAATTGAACCAACGAACCTACCATATAGAGGCCATCAAACGCGCGTATGAACAGGAATCGCAACCAGAAACGTGGCCTCTGAAAAATCGCCAACCGCTGCCCATCCCTCAGCCATAACGAAAGGTTACTCCAAAACCTGCAGCCAGATCACCAGTAAGAATTCCTTTGCTCATTCTAATGATCTTGCTACACGGCAAATCCGCATTCTACACAATCTGGCTTCTATTAATATTGGCCTGAAGCAAGGAAGGACTGTCGCCTCAAATATTCTAAACAGCCTGTCCCGTTTTATTGAATCGAAAAAATAACCCGCATGCAGTAGGGTGAAGTTACCCGGAGAAAAAGTTGCTTCCGCGTAACTTTATTTTTTTAAGATGGCAATTTCGGACCATCAAGCGAAAGTTTTCAAGTGTTCCCAAGCGAAATTCTGTATTCGGGTCAGTTGAGACCCCTATAGTCTGGCTGCAACTACTCAAATTGACTAAGTGAAAACACCTATTATTTGCGCAGAACCCTGTTTTTCTCCAAGGCCCTTATTGAGAGTTCAGGACCTTAATGATTTTTTCATTTCGATAGGGTTCTTCTGAATTCAATTTCAACAAATGCTTTTTTTTTTATTATACTGCATGCAGGTTTTTCACGTTTAGTAACTGAACCCGGATATTGTCAACCTTTACTCTTTTAGACTGTATGAGATTCCTTTTGTTTTCTTTAGTCGCTTTATTGTTTCAGCATAGCGTCGCCCAGAAGAATGCTCCCATCAATTCCATCGAAATAATACAGCAGGGTGCTCAACTCCATGATTCAGGATTGTATAAAAAGGCCCTGGAGTTGTATGAACTGGTAGATCGCAATGACACCAATTATGTTCGTTCACTGTATGAGCGGTCAATTTCCTGCGAAAAGGATAGTCAATTTACACAGGCTAAGCTTTACTGCGAAGAGGCACTTTCCCTGCCCGATCAGCGGGAACTGGAACCTCAGATATATACTGCCTATGGCGATATTTTGGACGACCTGAAAAAGTCAGGGGATGCAATTGCTGTATTTAACCTTGGCATTCAGAAATATCCTATTTATGGAGGTCTTTATTTTAATAAAGCTGTGGTTTATATGGGTCAGGAAAAATACGCAGATGCGGAGTATACTTTCAAGCAATGTTTATTGGTTGACCCCTATTATTATAGCGCCCACTATTATCTTGGGCTCGTCGCGATTAAACAAGGTAAAATTATTCAGGGGATGCTAAGTTTGACCGGATATTTACTACTGAACCCTGAAGGCAGATATGAACAACGTGCTATCCATCTTCTTGACCTTATTGCAAATTGCAAGGATGAAGTGCTTGCGTATAAAGATAAACGGACGGAAGAGCAAGATGCATCTTATGCTTCCGTGGAAGACATTGTGCTTTCGAAAATTGCTCTCGAAAAGGAGTACAAACCTCTGTTGGATTTGGATGATGCCATTTCGCGCCAGATTCAGGTTGTCTTTGAGAAAATGGAATTAAAACCTGAATTAAAGGATTTTTGGCTTCAATATTACCTGCCTTTTTTTAAATCGGCATTCAATAATGGCAAATTTGAAGTGTTTATAAACTGGATATTCGAGCATGTGAATATCAAGATCATAAGAGATTACAATAAAAAGAATAAGAAAATCATGGGTGATTTCAGATCTGAGGCAGTAGATTATTTTAACCTTATCCGCGCCACCCATGAACTTCAGGCTGATAAAAGGGCTTTGCAAAAGTGGCAATACCGGTATGAAAATGGAGAGTTGGTGGGAAAGGGAACCGTTGATACCAAAGGCAGTTTTATCGGGCCTTGGGAATTTTATTATTCTACGGGAAATCCAAAGGCTATTGGTCAATTCGATGAAACGGGCAAGCGCACAGGTGACTGGGTCTTCTATTTTCAGAACGGTAAATTAAAAAGCAAAGAAACCTATCACCATGGCAGCGTAGAAGGTGAGCGGTTCGATTATTATGAGAATGACTTGGAAAAAAACCATGAAACTTATACCAACAATCAACTGAACGGGCCCTCGACCAGCTATTATTGGACAGGTACACAGTTGAAGGCCGCCGTATATAAAATGGGTGAACTGGATGGAAAAGTATCAGAATACTTTTTTAATGGCTCATTGAGTTCGCTAGGTAATTATATCAATGGAAAATTAAACGGACCCTATATCGATTATTTCAAGACTGGAGGGATAAAGGATCAGATGAATTTTGAGTCTGGAACTGTTCAGGGGAACTATCAGACCTATTTTGAGAATGGCAATCTTTCCTCCGCCGGTCAGGTGAAGAACGGAATGACTGAAGGCCAATGGAAGTATTATTTCGAAAGTGGCAAAGTCAAAATGACACGCAGCTTTGTTTCGGATAAAATAGAGGGTCTTGAAGAGGAATATTTTGAAAACGGGGTGGTGAATGCCAGGTATAACTATAAAAAAGGAAAGCTCGAAGGGGAGGCAGAATTCTATGATCTTGATGGAAAACGTTTTTGCCAGATGGATTATTCCAATGATATCATCCGCACTATCACTTATTATGACAAAGAGGGTAAAATCATCAGCCATGGCGAAAGAAACAGGGAGGGATGGGAGCATGATATTTTTCATCCGGACGGCACAAAGTCAGTTCATGAGGGGTACGACCGCAACGGAATGCTCACTGGCACGAAGACCATTTATTTTCCTTCTGGCACTTTAAATCAAACGGCAGAGTACCGTAATGGGCACCTAAATGGTGACCTCGTGACTTATTACCGCAACGGCAAAAAAAAATCCGTCCAGGGCTGGCTTGATGGCAAGCAGGACGGGCATTATATTGGCTATTTCAGCAACGGTCAGGTGGAGTCTGAGGGATGGATGCGCAATGACTTGGCTCAGGGTACCTGGATTTATTTTGATGAATTAGGCAATATTTCCAGTAGATCATACTATCTAAATGGAGAATATTCAGGTTATAAAACAGACTATTTGCCAAACGGAAAAATATCCGTGGAAGAACGCTACTACCAAGGATGGCTAACCGAGTTAACCCAGTATGACAGCTCATCCAGGATTTTGAACCGCGATAGCTTCCCACGGGGATCGGGGAAATACGAGCTTTTATATAATTCCGGGTCAAAAATGATAGAAGCAACCATCAAGCAAGGCAATTTTGATGGTTCATATAC
>PLCH01000415.1 GCA_003135585.1 Chitinophagaceae bacterium | reverse complement strand
ATTGCAGGGGTTTTGAACAAAGCCCCCGGAAGGTCAGCTCTTTCAACAACCATTGCCCCTCCCGTATACATTCCGCTTCAATGGCTGGAACAAACAGGGCTGATTCAGAAGGGAAGCAGGATTTCTTACAATTATTATTACCGGTTCGATCCTTCGGCGGATATGGATAAAATCATTTCAACTTTAGGCCCAAGGCTTGAAAAAGAGGGATTGGACTATGAAACCGTTGCTTCCCGAAAAAAAAGCACAGGCAGGGTATTTGAAGATTTCAACAGATTCCTCACGCTTATTAGTTTTATCGCTTTGCTCTTGGGATGTATTGGCGTGGCCAGTTCCATACATATTTATATCCGGGAAAAAATTCATTCGATTGCTATTCTGCGCTGCCTTGGAACCAGCGGAATTCAGGCTTTTTTGATCTACCTGCTTCAGGTATCTGCCCTTGGGTTGATCGGCTCTTTTCTGGGCGCACTCCTGGGTACCATTGTCCAACAGGTATTGCCGGCAGTTTTAAAAAACTTTTTACCTATTGAATTGACCTCGGCCATCTCCTGGCCCTCCGTAGCAAAAGGGATTGGGTTGGGCATGATCATCTCCCTGCTTTTTGCACTGTTGCCACTCTTATCCATACGCAACGTTTCACCCCTTGGGGTGCTAAGATTTCCCGTCGAACAAAACAGTCGTGTCCGGGATCCATTAAAAGGGATCTTGTATTTATTTATCTTTTTTTTTATCACCTTATTTGCCAGGCAGCAAATGCAAAGCTGGAAGCAGGGCCTTATTTTTACTACCAGCATTCTTTGTGCCTTTCTTTTCCTTGTCCTGTTGGCCTGGTCCCTAAGATGGCTTGTCCGGCGCTTTTTCCCTAGTTCCTGGAACTATTTGTGGAGACAGGGATTTGCCAATTTATACCGGCCCAATAACCAAACCCTTATCCTTCTGACCACAATTGGACTAGGTACTGCCTTTATAGGCATCTTGTATTTTGTTCATAGTATCCTGATAAACCGGGTGACACTATCTTCCGGCCGGACACAGCCGAATATGGTGCTTTTTGATGTCCAGAAAACCCAGAGCGATGCCCTTGCGGGATTGGCCAAACAATACCATGTGGCAGTTTTGCAACAAATACCGGTGGTGACTATGCGGATTGAACAGATCAATGATAAAACCCCAGCAGAGTTTAAATCTGACAGTGGTTCCGGGATCCCCCGCAGGGCTTTCGAAGGCGAATTACGCGTAAGCTTCCGGGATTCCTTATCCAGCTCTGAAAAAATAATAGCGGGAAGCTGGGAAGGCCGGGTTCATTTACCCAAGGACACCATACACATATCTCTGGAAGAACAATATGCCAGACGCGTCCATCTCAAAATCGGTGACCGCATCATTTTCAATGTTCAGGGAATGCTCATTCGCACTGTCATAGGTAGCCTGCGACAGGTTGACTGGCGCCGGCTTCAAACAAATTTCAGGGTGATCTTTCCATCCGGAGTGTTGGAAGCTGCGCCCCAATTCCACGTAATCTCCTTACGGTTACCCTCAAACGAAGTATCCGCGCGTTTCCAGCGCGCCGTTGTGCAAAACTTTCCCAATGTTTCCATANNTTTGTAATCCGGTTCATGGCTGGTTTCAGCATCCTGACCGGCTTCATCGTGTTACTGGCCTCGGTTCTGATTAGTAAATACCAGCGTATGCAGGAGATGGTCCTTCTGCGCGCAATGGGAGCCAGCCGGAGACAAATATTGACCATTACGGCGCTTGAATATTTCTTTCTCGGCGCGCTGGCGGCAGCAACAGGTATACTTATGTCCCTTGTTGGAAGCTGGGCCCTGGCCAAATATAGTTTTGATGCAAGCTTTACGCCGGAATGGTGGCCGGTAATCTGGATATTTTTACTGGTATCATCCCTTACTGTCCTGATTGGATTGCTCAATAGCAGGGAGGTCATAAACAAACCTCCATTGGAAATTTTGAGGAACGATACCTGAATCAGCTTTCAGGAGAAATATATCCTGACGAACTTCTTCTTACCTTAGAGAAAATTATATCCAAAGAAAATTTTGTTTTGGAATATTTTCGAAACTAGGTGCATCTTTTTCAAAGGTAAATTCCGAAGCTAACCATTATTTACCACCTCATCCCGTTAATACTTTATAATTGTCTTTCTAAATATCTCCCTGGTTCGCTCATCCGTTGCAATTAATATATAGGCTCCCTTTGCAAATGGATGCATATTTAATTCATAACTGTTAGATATATGGCGTAAAATAGCCAACTGCCTCCCGCTGATGTCAAAAATTTGAACTTGAACAGCGTTATTGCCGCTATTCAAAATGAAAAGGAAATCCGCAACCGGGTTTGGATAGAGCTGAATTTTGGGTGTTATAATTTCGCTGGCCGGCCGGGCCGTCAAGAGGGTATCCAAAATATCATTGGAGCTTGTGGCTCCGTTGACTTCAATTATTTTAAAGCCGTTTAAATAATTATATATGTTGGTTCTTGCTATTGAAACCGTGATATGTCCGCTTGATGGGACGAGGTTTGAAAACTTAGCGGCACTATC
>PLCH01000513.1 GCA_003135585.1 Chitinophagaceae bacterium | reverse complement strand
ATATTCAGCTGTGCAGCCTGGTTACCACATGAATAAAAAACATTGGAATACCATTTATGCCGACGGGTCCATTCCTGTAAAACAATTAAAGGAATGGATAGATCATTCCTATAACCTGGTAAGAGAAAGCTTACCTGCAAAAACAAGATTGCTATTGAAAAAAACTTAGCAATTATTATTATTTCTTGATCAAGATATTTGCAAATCATGTCTCCTTCCATCCAATCGAAACTGCCATATGTTGGCACAACCATCTTCACGGTCATGAGTGCTTTGGCTACCGAACACGGGGCGGTGAATCTCGGACAAGGCTTTCCAGACTATCCGATGAGCGAAGAGCTGATCGGAATGGTGACAGATGCCATGAAGAATGGTTTCAACCAATATGTACCCATGCAGGGTTTATCCATACTAAGGGAAGTACTTGCCGAAAAGGTTCAAAACCTGTATGGAACGGTTGTAAACCCCGGTTCGGACATTACCATTACTCCCGGCGGCACCTATGCTATTTATACGGCCCTCACAGCTGTACTGCGACCAGGAGATGAGGTCATTGTATTTGAACCCGCCTATGACAGCTATATTCCATCTGTCGAGATCAACGGTGCCAGAGCTGTTCAGGTTGACCTGGAGAATCCGGAATATAAAATTAATTGGGATTTGGTAAGGGAAAAGATCACTCCCAAAACAAGGATGATCATGCTGAACTCGCCGAATAATCCAACCGGCGCGGTTCTAAGCGCAGATGATATCCAACAGCTCCGGTCCGTGGTCAGGGACAGCCCCATTCTCATCCTCTCAGATGAAGTTTACGAGCATCTGATTTTTGACAATATTCCCCATCTATCGATTCTCCGTTATCCGGACCTGCTTGAAAGAAGTTTTATTTGTTTCTCCTTTGGAAAAGTGTATCACTGCACAGGCTGGAAATTAGGCTATTGTATCTCGTCCCCTGATCTGATGAAAGAATTCCGTAAGATTCACCAGTTCAATTGTTTTTCCTGTAACAGCCCCTTCCAGGTGGGGCTGTCAAAATTTTTATTAAAGAAGGATTCCTATCTATCGCTGGGAAGTTTTATGCAGGAAAAGAGGGATTATTTCCAGCAATTGATGCAACAGACAAAATTCACACCCATCCCAAGTCATGGCAGTTATTTTCAGCTCTATGCCTACCATCGCCTGAGTGAGGAAGCAGATAAGGATTTTGCCATCCGGATCACAAAGGAATATGGCGTGGCAGGTATTCCGGTTTCAGCATTTTATCAATCGGGCAAGGATCAGAAAGTAATCCGTTTTTGCTTTGCCAAAAAGAAAGAAACACTGGAGACAGCTGTGGTTCGCCTGTCAAGGATATAGTTTCAAAAAAAATAGTAAGAAGAATTTATTTTTGCCATTTCCTTTATCGTATATTTGCGATATAAGATTTAGGAAAGAAGAAGTATCATGGCAAATCACAAAAAAGAATCGTTTACCCATAGGGAACAGGACCTGGCGGCTTTTGCCAAAGCGCTTAGCCACCCCGCCCGGATAGCTATACTAAAAGTACTAAGCCAGAAAAATGAATGCATCTGCGGCGAGATAGTGGAGGTGTTGCCACTGGCGCAATCAACCATTTCCCAGCATCTCAAAGAATTAAAAATTGCCGGCCTGATTGACGGAACGGTTGATGGCCCACGGAGTTGTTATTGCATCAACTGGAAAGCATTCGAGAAGTTTTCAGCTGAATTTAATTCCTTGTTCAATAATCTCAAAATAAGGAATGAGAAAGCTTGTTGCTAAACCTTCATAAAAAATAAAGAATGAAAAATGAATTAGAGCTCAAGGCTATGGTAAAAGAAAAATACGGTGAAATAGCCAGCCAGGACGGCGGCCTTAACAAATCTTCCTGCTGCGCCACTGACTCAGACGTTTGCACTGAGGATATATGCAATATTATGTCCGATGATTACTCAAAATTGAAAGGGTATAACCCCGACGCGGATCTGGGCCTGGGTTGCGGGCTGCCTACAGAGTTTGCAAAGATGAAGACCGGTGATACCGTAGTTGACCTGGGCAGCGGGGCGGGGAATGATTGCTTTATTGCACTTTCTGCCGTAGGCCTCACGGGAAAAGTGATTGGTATTGACTTTACGGAAAAGATGATTGACAAGGCAAGACAAAACGCCGAGAAACTACAGTATAATAATGTAGAGTTCAGGCTGGGCGATATTGAAAATATACCAATTGGTTCCAATAAAGCGGATGTGATAGTCAGCAATTGCGTCCTGAATCTCGTTGCCAACAAATACAAGGCATTCGGCGAAATCTACCGCGTTTTAAAGCCTGGAGGCCATTTTTCCATTTCGGATATAGTGCTGGAAGGCCAGCTTCCGGAAAAATTAAGACAAGCTGCCGAAATGTATTCAGGATGCGTTTCCGGAGCGGTTGATAAGAAAGATTATTTCAAAATAATTGAAGAGGGAGGCTTTACAAATGTCTCACTGCAAAAAGAAAAGAAAATCAATATTCCGGATGAAATATTGTTACAATATTTGTCCGGGCCCGAACTGAATGGACTGAAGCAAGGCAATACTGGAATCTACAGTGTGACCGTGTATGCCGAAAAGCCGGCAAAAGACGAACGCAGGTGCTGTGGCCCTGAAAGCAGCTGCTGCTGAATAAAATAGTATTTAAAAATCATTTTTATGGATATAATATCCATGCTTTCCTCACATTGGGAAAAAGTAAAAAAGATTTACGAAGAAGGAATCGCCACCGGCAATGCAACCTTTGAAACAACTGTACCCTCCTGGGAGGACTGGGATGCCAGCCACGCCAAAGGCCCCAGGCTGGTAGCTGTTGAAAAGGAAGAAATAGTCGGTTGGGCAGCCCTGACGAATGTTTCTGGCAGATGCATATACGCCGGTGTTGGAGAGGTGAGCGTGTATGTCGGTGGCCTTCATAGAGGAAAAGGAATTGGAAGGAAGCTTTTACAGGCTCTGATAATTGAAAGCGAAAAAAATGAATACTGGATNNGAAATTTTCCCTGAGAATAAATCCAGCATAAAAATTCATGAGGATTGTGGGTTCAGGTTAATCGGGGTAAGGGAAAAAATAGGTAAAATGAACAATGTCTGGAGGGATACCCTGTTGATGGAAAAGAGAAGTAAAAAAACAGGAATTTGACAATATGAGAAAATATACAGCAGAATTCATTGGAACATTTGCACTGGTATTTTGCGGAACCGGAGCTGTTACTATTGATGAGGTCACCAAGGGTGCGGTAACCCACGTAGGTGTCGCCATTACTTTTGGATTGATCGTGATGGCGATGATCTATGCGATGGGTGAAAAATCTGGCGCTCATTTGAACCCCGCCGTTACATTTGCATTTTTTATTAATGGAAATTTTCCGGGCAAAGAAGTGCTGTTCTATATCATGAGTCAACTGGGAGGTGCATTGGTAGCCAGTTTGGTTTTGAAACTTTTATTCCCCGATTCGGTTACATTGGGAGCTAGCCTCCCCGCTGGAACCGCCATGCAATCTTTTATTTTGGAATTTATTCTAACCTTTTTGCTGATGCTGGTAATCGTGAATGTGGCTACGGGATCCAAGGAGCAGGGTTTGTTTGCCGGCATGGCCATTGGTTCGGTGGTTTTGCTGGAGGCAATGTTTGCCGGGCCTGTCAGCGGAGCTTCCATGAATCCGGCAAGATCACTGGCTCCAGCCCTGGTGTCCGGTAATCTAAACCAGGTTTGGATCTATCTGACCGCCCCTCCCTTGGGAGCTGTTGCAGCGATTGGAATTCATAAGTTGAGTAAATAAATATTTTATGGGGGACAAAAAAAAGGTCCTTTTTGTTTGTGTGGAAAATGCAAACCGCAGCCAGATGAGCCAGGCTTTTGCCAAAATGCATGGCGGGGGGAGTGTTGAAGCCTTCAGCGCGGGCAGCAGGCCTTCTGGCGTAGTGAATCCTAAAGCCATTGCCTCTATGAAGGAACTGGGGTATGATCTCTCCACCCACGACTCCAAGTCTTTGAAAGAGGTGGGACCCAATGCGCCTTTCGATGCGGTTGTAAGGATGGGTTGCGGGGATGCCTGCCCGTGGATGCCGGCAAAGAAATTCATTGATTGGGAGATACCCGACCCAAAACATATGGGGCCTGACCAGTTTCGCGAGGTCAGGGATCTTATTGAAAAAAAAGTGAAAGAGTTATTGATGGTATTATAGAAATTAGCAGAAATATTTTCAATGAAACGGATTGATACCATCGTCTTTGATTTAGGCGGCGTGTTGATAGACTGGAATCCCGATTATGTTTATCGCAATGTTTTTCCTACAGAACAGGAAATGAGATGGTTTTATAAAAACATCTGTACATCTGATTGGAACGAAGAACAGGATGCCGGAAGAAGTCTGAAGGAAGGCACTGAATGGCTGGTAAAAAAATTCCCCGAACATGAATCGAATATCCGGATATATTACAACCGCTGGGAGGAAATGCTCGGAGGTCCGATTCAGGATTCTGTAGAAATTCTAAACAGCCTGAAATCCGATCCGGATCTTCGGTTATTCGCCTTAACCAATTGGAGCGCAGAAACATTCCCGGTAGCCCTGCAGAAATATCCATTCCTGCAATCTTTTCACGGCCGCATTGTTTCAGGAGAGGAGAAAATAAGGAAACCTGCGACAGAAATTTATCAACGGTTAATAACCCGCTTCGATATCGATCCTTCGAAAGCCATTTATGTGGATGATAACCAGCGCAACCTCGTTCCTGCAAAAGAATTGGGTTTTACCGTCATTCATTTCCAGTCGCCCCAGCAATTCAAAAATGAATTAAAAAAACATGAAATTATTTAAGTTTTTAAAAGACTTCCTCCTCTATCTTGGCATTTTCAGGTTGTTGTCTCCTATGAATAATCTTTTTTTATTCATCAGGAATTTTAACAAACTGAGGGAATGGATCAGTCTCAATAATAAAGAAGACCTTCTTATCAATGATTTTTATGTTTTCACAAGGAATTACACAAAAAGATTTGAATTGTATAAAGCAGTTTCATCCCATTACGGACTTGACCTTCGGGAAATGATTTACCTTGAATTCGGTGTTGCTTCAGGGGAATCTTTTTACTGGTGGTTGAAAAACAATGGGCATCCCGATTCAAAGTTCATCGGGNNCGAGGCTTTTATAAAAAAGGGGATATGGCTCATGAAATGAAGGATCTGAACACAGTGGACAAAAGGGCTTTGTTTGTCAAAGGAACTTTTCAACAAACGCTGACCGGTTTTACCCGCAAGCACCAATCTGATCTTACAAATAAACCAAAACTCATCCATCTTGATGCAGACC
>PLCH01000120.1 GCA_003135585.1 Chitinophagaceae bacterium | reverse complement strand
TCATGCCCCGCATCAGAGGGCCAGCAGGCGCCGAAAGACAACATACTGTTTCCCGTATTTGCTGTACGGTGTGCTGTACAACCATTGATATAGTGAAGGTTTCCGGGATACATTTTTTCTGCCCAGGTATTGCGGTTCTTGTCCATTAATATCAACATGCCTTCTCCTTCAATACCCCAGTAAAATTCAGCCCTGTCCTCTATTTTATGAAAATGCCCCTTTGTCATGAAATACTCATCGCCCACATTACCCGGGTGAATGAATGTTATACCAAAAAAAAGACCTCCAGTTGTATTCTCCGGAACTGGAAGATAAGAATGCACTTCATATACTATTTTCACAGATGATAATTTGTTGTACGCTTCATTATTTTTAAAAATCGACTTGAGGTCTCCGATAGTTCTAGTAGTTTTCTTAATTGCGGTACCTGTTAATTGCGAACCAGAAAAGGCAACCTGTGGTAGTAGTATATCGCTCATTTATTTGTTTACTTCGATGTTTTTTTACTAAAAGGATTTTCTGTCTATCATAATAAACGGATTTTCATTGACCTTTTCTTTGCCAACCACGACCATTTCTGCCATGGTTTTGCCCATTACGACGAAATCGGTAGTGATGGTGGTTATGCCGTCTGCTATTACACTTTTCAAATTGGTTTCGTTATACGAAATAACACCGATGTCTTTTCCGATCTGCCAGTTTTTTTCCTTTACTGTTTTGATGATATCAACAAGGTCATTATCATCAATTACAATGAAAGCATCATTTTTTTGAATGTCAGATTGAGAGATCGAACTTCTGACTTCTGTTCGGATGATGTTCTTTTTTGAAAACCTGTTAAACCCGGTGATAATATCCCTTGTACGTACAGTTTCAGGAAACAACAAGAATAATCTTTTGTATTTGGATACCAGATTGACAGAGTCCATCAAAATGGAGTAAATATCTTTTTCGAAATTCTGATAAACCCCAGGAAAATGTTTCCTGTATTCTCTGAAGCCAACGTCGAGTAAGAAAGTATGTTTGGGATCTAGTATAGATAAAATGCCTAGGGTATCCTTATGTATTTCTGGTATGATGACAAAGCTGTTGTAGTAGACGGCTTGTTCTTGGATCAGTTTTTTAAATATCTTGATATTATGATGATGAAAATAGATATCCAGTGAGCTCGTTTTCGGTAAATTATTCAGGATGGCATTGTACAGGATTTCCTTATAGGTTGTGAACGTACTGAACAATAAGAATATATTTTGTTTTTGTTTTGTATTGGTGCTGGAAACATAATAGCCTTTGCCTGGTATCGAATCAATAATTCCTGCGGCCCGGAGTTCGTTGAAAGCTGCAAATACAGAACCCCTTGCCAGTGAAAATTCGGAAGCTATCTGGTTTACAGAAGGAAGCATATCATTTCTGGCCAAGATACCATTATCTATGTTCTGGTAAATAGATTGCACAATTTGCTTGTATAGAGGTATAGTAAGTTTGATATCTATCTGGATCAGTTCTGTCAATTTTTCGGGCTTCATATATTTGGTAATGCATTTTGTAAAAGTAAACTTTTTTTCCAAATTTAGAACAGGAATATACTAGTTCTCGGCTTAAAAAAACATTTTACTTTTTGTTGATAATCTTGTTTTTTCATTACATCATTTTTTAATAATCCAAATATTAAATAATAGGATTAACCATTTAGAGTGCAAAGCGAAAGTAGGGAATATTTAGTTACTAATATATTTAGTATATTGCATCTAAATATATTAGCATGTTTAAATGAGTATCAATTCACCAATTTAATAAGTTCTTTAAAAATGAGGATGATTGTAAGCAGTATCTATTCGATCTGAAGTGGAAAACCGGTTACCGATGTTGCAAGTGTGGTTGCACCAAGAGCTATAAAGGCAAAACCAGGTTTCATTTGCGATGTCAAAATTGTCGATATGATGAATCGGTTACTGCCAATACGGTATTCCATAAGCTGAAGATCCCGTTGCTAAAGGCTTTTGGAATGTCTTTCCGGTTGGCAGTTAAGAAGAAAGGAATGTCGACAACAGAACTGGCCAGAGAATTTCCTGTAAATCAGAAATCATCCTGGCTATTCAAAAGAAAAGCCCAGGAAGCCATGAAAAGCAGTGGCAAGCATTTGTTGGATACCAAAGTAGAAGTAGATGAATTATTGATAGGTGGTCCGGAAAAAAGCAAACGAAGGAGAAATAAAGGAGAAAAGAAGTTGGTTGTGATTGCCGTTGAAAAAGTAAAGGATAATCAAATAGGCCGGACTTATGCGGAAGTGATAGAAGAAGCAAGTGGGAATGTTTCAGACCATTTTTTGAGCGGCACATCGATAATGATCATGCACAAGTGTTTACAGATGGTTGGAGAGGATATTTGCCTTTGGAAAGCGAATTCGACATTAAGCAAAGGCCGTCCCATGGCGGAAGAAGCTTTCTCGGAACGCATGCAGTGATCATGAATTTAAAGGGCTGGTTGAGAGGAAACCATCATCACTGTTCAGCCAGATTTATTAACGGATATTTGGATGAATTCTTCTTCCGGTTTAACAGAAGAAATTTTTTAACCAGCATTTGGCACAAGCATATAGAGCGATTTATGACCAATCAACCTTACAGCTATATTGCCAATGCGACTTAAATGGGTAATCCTATTAAATAAATTCTCAATCCTGGTGATCCAATACTCGATAAATAAAATTGAAAGCTAAAATGATTATCAAAATGAATTCCGACTTTTGACTTTTTAAGAAGACCAACATTCAGTACTTTATCAACTCCCCCTTCTCTAAAAAGAGAAGGGCGGAAGTTGATCTTTTAAACACTACTGCTTATGAGAGAAAAAAACTATCAATTGCGACAAAGAGATACTTGTTCTTATTTTTTTTTGCAATCTTTTACATAGAATAATTGAAAAAAACTGTTTTGTTGTCTTGCAGATCATTTGCTACTATTAACATCTCCGATCCCTCCTGCTGTCCCACTATAATTCGTACGATTTATATATACCGATTAGAGTTGCCATTTGTAACAATAGAGGTCTCTATTGTTGAGTGTAAACCGATTTATGAGTGCACAATCACTTAGAACTCCTGTAATCCTGCTGCAATTATTCTCCTATTCTTTTCATCTTGTTGTCTGAATAGGAAATTAATAACGCGGGATTTTCGCCAGTCTTGCTTTACACACCATGCACTGCGCATTAGTATCCCGGATTTTGAGTCAGAACAGATTTCCCTCCTTTAAAACTCTTATCAATTTGGGTCTGTGGAATGGGTAAAAACTCATTCTTATTGGGTGTCCAGGCTGCTCCTACATCAAGGGCATAACCACTTGCCACTTCGTGTGCATAGATAGCTGTCAATTCTGCTTGAGCAATACCCCAACGGGACAAATCAAAGAAACGTTGCCCTTCCATAGCCAGTTCAAGCTTACGCTCGAATTGTATGGCATTTAATGCATAAACATTATCAGCAAAAGTAGGATATAGACCAATTTTATAGTTAGCCACTGATCCCTGCACAAACCCTGTAGGGTCTGAAGCACGCTGGCGAACCATATTAACATAGGCAGTGGCTTGTACGAGTGAACCACCTCCTAGTACCTCTGCTTCAGCGGCCCAAAGCAATACATCAGCATAACGAATAATATTAACATTATTGGCGGTATACCCGCTTGTCCAGGAAGAATTATCTGTCAGAATACTTTGCTGGCTCTTATAATATACGTTCTTAATTGGAGTATAAGGACCGGCGCTTGCCTGGTTACGGATCCAGTTAGCGCCCGGGTGAGGACCCCAATCCAGATAAGGAATTCCACGACGGCCGACTGTCCAGTCTAGTCGCGGATCGACTGGCGTTGAGTTATCCGGAGTATACGCCGCATTGGAAGAAATATTTTCATCATTTTTTAAATTCGTGTTATTGAAGCTACCATCCAAAAATGGCAAACCACTGACAACATCCACTTTATAAGCATTTACCAGGCTATAGGATGGCTGAAAAAAACCGCAACAAGTACCGGGACCTCCACCATAAGGGAAATTCAGTACATCACCCGCATTGGCATTTGCAGCTCCGGCGCCATCATTAACAGACATTTGAGCGGCTAATACACTTTCAGAACTGTTCTTTGTTGCTGGATTAAAATTGTCTGCAAAATGTTTTACCAAGCTATACACTATGCTCGAAGAAGTTGTGCCACTTGCTATAATCGTGGTAAGAAGGGTACGCGCATCTGTATATTTCTTTTCAAACAGGTAAGTCTTAGCCAGATAAGAGGCTGCAGCCCACTTGTTAGCCCGTCCAAATTCACCTGTCGATTTATAATCAGCAGGCAAATTCTGATAGGCGAACATAAAGTCGGCTTCAATATTAGGTAAAATATCCATATTATTTGGAACTAAGAAGTTCCCATTTGAATAGGAAATACTCTCATCAATCCAAGGAATATTTCCAAACAATTTTTTCAATTCAAAATTATAATGTCCCCGGAGAAACCTTGCCTCAGCTAAAACCTGTATGGTGTCAGCTGCAGACATGTCTTTAGCCAACCGCATTATCCTAATTGTTTCATTGGAACGCTGAACACCGTCAAAGCGTGCAGACCAAACATCATCAAGATAACTATTGGATGCATTGACCTGCCATGTCTCTATGNNAAACCTTTATGGGCATCCCCTCCGCCGGTGCTCCCATATACCCAATTACTGGCTGCCGTGGACCACGAACTAACTGCACCTCCTTCTCCATCCAGCAGGGAATAGGCTCCCACAAGGAGACCCTCAACCCCTGCTCTGTTGGCAATAACAGATGGATTGAGTGTCCCAGGAGGGACTAACTCCAAGAAAGACTTGGAACATGCATATAATACCGCCGCCGCAGTGAACAGTAATAAAGTAATCTTATATTTATTTCGTTTCATATTGATGAAATTTTTCGGTTTTTAATTTAGAACGTAAGGCTCACACCTACATTGTAATTCTTTTGGCCAGTAGGATAATTACCCCAGTCAACACCAAATGAAGCGTTGTTAGTAGTAGAATTCGCGAAAGTTCCCACTTCAGGATCCAATCCGGAGTATTTTGTAATAGTAAACAGGTTGGCTGCCTGCACATAAATGCGAGCTTTATCAATTCCGATACGTTTCAAAATGGCCGGCTGAATATTGTATCCGATTTGAAACTGTTTGCAACGTAGGAATGATCCTTTTTCGTTGTAGAAATCATTAATAACGCCATTAGTACTGAAATAAGAGTTATTCTCTACTATCGGATATTTGGCATTGGTCCTTGAAGGTGTCCATGAGTCAGTCAATAAAGCTGAACTTTTAGCATTCTGGAACTGGGGATAAAAATCCTGGAAGTAACGGGTATAATTTAAAATATCATTACCGTATGAACCATATAATACCATGGAAAAGTCAAAGGATTTGTAGCTTGCCCCAAGATTGATGCCATAAGTGAATTTCGGATTCGGGTTACCAAAGAAGGTCCTATCCTTATCAGTAATTTTACCATCACCATCAATATCTGCATATTTAAACCGGCCTGGAGCAGCATCCGTCTCAGTAGGTGATTTGGCTACATCAGCCGCGTCTTTGTAAATTCCTACTATCTTATAACCATAGAAAGCGCCTACAGCTTGGCCGGTCTCATTTCTAACCTGCGGACCCGTATTATGTGTATAGGCTGTTTCAAAAAAACCTGCGCTTCCCGGAATATTTACAATGACATTGTGGTAAGTGGTGATATTTGCTCCTATATTAAAACTAACATCCCTGCCCACTTTTGTGTGATAGTTAATGGAAATGTCTACACCTGTATTTTTTAAGTTTCCGATATTAACATTTGGAAGTATAGCTCCACCCACAACTGCTGGTGCCTGGTCCGGGAATAGCAATCCGTTAATTTTTTTCTCATACCATTCAACTGTCAGGTCTATTTTATTTTTTAATATAGACGCATCAATACCAAAATTGGTAATGATATCCTCTTCCCATTTTGTATGAGGGTTGCCAAAGGTTGCATATGAAAAACCTAAGGTGGTACTATTACTTGATCCGTTAGTTGCATAATAAGTGGTTCCGGCTCCACTACCATAGGTTGTAAATGAATTTACACTTTGGGTATTGCTTATCGAACCTAACACGCCGTAACTTGCCCGTAGTTTCAGTACATTAAGCCAATCAATTGATTTCATAAAATTTTCCTGGGAGACCAGCCAGCCGATGGAAGCAGATCCAAAATTTGCGTAACGGTTAGTAGCGCTGATTACAGAGGCTGCGTCTCTACGCCCATTCAAGCCAATAAAGACCTTATCATTGTATGCGTAATCAACTCTTCCCAATATTGAGGAAATGGTTGTTTTATAATAAAAACTGTAATTGGACTGGCCGATCGGGCTACCATTCGATAGATTAAGATAGTTTGGATCATCAGAAAAATAATTAATACGGCTGCCTCCAACTTCTCTTCCGGTGAATGCGGCAGATTCGATTCCTACCAATACTTTCAGAGAATGTTTTTCGGCAAAAACATGATTGTAATTCAGGGTATTGGTCCATGTCCAGTTACTTGCATGACCGGAAGATTCAGCATATGAATTAACGGAACTGAATTCCTTATACTCATAAGAACGGTAACCATGGCTGAAACCAGCATAATTATCAATATTTCCTCCGAAACTCGTTCTAACAGTAAAGGATTTTAATAAATCCACTTCTGCCCATGCATTGCCAATGATATCCCAATTATAACTCCTGTTATTACGGGAATTCACGCGGTCAGATACAGGGTTTAATGAGTTACCTAATTCATTACCGCGGGTGCCAGCCCAACCACCCTTAATATCATATACTGGGATGATAGGTTGATCCCATGCTGTATTCAATACATCATTAGCTTCTACATTGTTTGTGATCCTTGGATTTTCTTTGTAGAAGATATATACATTTTCACCAATCCGAATGTTATTCTTAACATTAAACGTTTGATTCATTCTTGTAGCATATCTCTTTAAGCCTGTATAAAGCATTGTACCCTTCTGATCAAAATAGTTTACTGAAAAAAGATATGATGATTTGTCACTTGCTCCGCTGACTGTGATCGAATGGCTTGCTATAGGAGCCGGTTTGAAAACTTCGTGAAACCAGTCAGTTCCTACTTTATTTGCTGCAACAATCTGATAGATAGGTCCCTTTGTATAATCTATATTGTATAAGGAAGGATCTGCCGCTGGATCTCCTGCCAAAACACCTGACTTATTTCCTGCAACGATATAGTCAGGCAGAATAGGCGTTTTCCCAGTGCCGTATTGAGCAGAAACGACATTTCCATTTGAATCCAGCTGTTTTGAGTTCTTCGCAGCCAGGAAATACAAATCTGCCATTTGCTGGGTATTGGCCTTATGCCAGACATTTCCCGAAAGAGGCTTTTGCGTACCATAATACATATCATAGTTTATTACAGCTTTCCCTGATCTACCTTTTTTTGTTGTAATAAGAATTACGCCCGCTGATCCACGTACCCCATAAATAGCAGCCTGACCATCTTTAAGCACCTGTAGGGACTCAATATCATTGACGCTTAAATCATGCAGCATGGTTAAGTCATTTGGCGCAGAAGGCACCCCGTCCACAACAATTAACGGGTTAGTAGCATTGAATGAAGTAATACCCCTGATATAAACATTGCTGTTATCGCCCGGATTACCCGAGGTAATAATATTTACCCCGGCGGCCTGTCCCTGTAACATTTGCTCTGGTGTACCTGCAGGGATACTTTTCATATCCTTAATACTGACCACAGCAACGGATCCGGTAATTTCCTTCCTTTTTTGGGTGGTATATCCCGTTACAACAACATCGTTCAAGGAAGTTGCTGAAACAGACAACACCACTTCCCCGATCTTGGCTCGTCCGGAGACAGGGATTTGAATTGCCTCAAATCCCACAACCGTGATTACTAAAGTAACAATGTCTCTTGGTGACGTGACGGTGAAAACTCCATCTGGACCTGTTTGTGTGGCAATTTTTGTGCCTTTGACTTGTACGGTGGCCCCAGCTATCGGCTGTTTGTCAGCTTCGCTGGTAACTCTACCGCTAACTGTTTTCTGGGCTAGCAGGTTGCAGCTCAAAAATATAAACACTACAATACACCCGCCGCTGGCAAGTATGTTAGTTTTGAATGGCATAAGTAGGTTAGTTTTTCGAAGTGGTTAAAAAAAAATTAAAATCTGTAATAAAAATAAGATGTTTTTTATTATATACTGGTATATTCCGGTATATTTTTATTTGCCATTTTGCTGTGTTTTGAAGTTAAGAACTTAACTCTTTGACACAGTTCATTTTACAGACCCATATGAGGGTCAAAAAACTC
>PLCH01000240.1 GCA_003135585.1 Chitinophagaceae bacterium | reverse complement strand
TTTCTTATGTTTAAGTTAATAAATATTTTTTAGTTTTTTAGGGTTAGGATTAAATATTGTTAAGTTTTTCAGTAACATAGATTGCTCTTCGCATCGTCATATTTTGGTTTTTGATCTTTTCCCGACGCCGCAGGATCTGATCTTTTTTACCCCAGTAAACATCTGCCGGGGTTACGTTGTCGAGGGATTCATGATAACGGATATTGTTGTAATAATTTACAAAGTTGCCAATGGCTTCAATTAATTCATCAGNNGTTTCATACTGCGATGGTAACGTTCGATTTTGCCCTGCGTTTGTGGGTGATTGACTTTTCCGTGGATTGGTTTCACACCTTTTGAATGGAGATATTCCTTCAGCTCTGCGGCAATATAACAGGAGCCATGATCAGAGAGCAGCTTAGGTCTTTGTCCATTTTGAAGACCTGCAATAGCCAGGGCTCTGTCTACGGACCTTTCTACGTCCTCTACTGCCATGGTTTTACAAAGCTCCCAATAAATAATATATCGGCTGTAGTCATCCAGTATTGTGCTCAGGTAATACCATCCCCATCCCAAGATCTTAAAATAAGTAAAGTCAGTCTGCCAGAGCTCGTGGACGAACTGCGTTTTGTTTTTAAATTCGTTGGAAGCTGACATCAGGATATATGCCGGTGTCATGATCAGGCCTTTCTCTTTCAATATACGGTATACACTGCTTTCCGATATAAAGATCTTTTGTTCGTCGGTGATCTTAACAGATAGTTCCCTGGCCGACAACACCGGATGATCCAGAGCTACTTCCACAACCAGCTGCTTCTGCATTTCAGGAATCGAGTTCCACTGCCGCCTGGTCTTTTTTTGAGGTAACAGGCCGTACATGCCCTTTTCCACATAGATACGGTACCACTTGTAAAAAGTGCTTTTATGTATGCCCAGTTCCTTTAAAGTCCTGTTCACACCAAGTTCAGAACGTTCTACAATCCGGATGATCTCCTGTTTTTCAGCTGGAGTAACTCTCATATACTTTTTCCATTTTTCACTTACCCCAGAATGTTCAAGCTTTTTTTTACGACATCGTAGCGGATGACCAGCTCCGCCAGCGCTTCTTTAAGACGCTGATTCTCTTTGCGCAAGTCAGCAACTTCGTCCGAAGTAGCTTCCCGGGTTGTATCTCCCGCCAACCGCTTCTTACCTGCTTCCAGGAACTCTTTGTTCCATCGATAAAATTGGGCCTGATGGATACCATACTTCCTGCAGATCTCTGCCACAGGACTTTCTCCACGGATGGCTTCCATGACAATGAGGATCTTCTGTTCTGAAGTGAATATTCGTCTGGTTTTGTTACGGATATCCTTTACAAAGTTTTCTGGAGATGACTTTTGAGATTTTGTTTCCATGTTCTTAATTTTTATTAGTTAACATTCAGGAAACACTCTCTTAAATTACGCTGAAGATTTACACTGTTCATCGACTATGATCCAGTTGAGGAAAGCTTTTGGTTTATTTCGATCATTTGGCTGGTTGGCGCTTATAATAATATATAATAAAGTACTGATCAAACTATCGATGTCATTGTTCAAAATCGAACCACACTTATTGCCTATCTCGATAATTTCGAAGTTCTTGTAAATATTCCACAGATTACGCATATAATACCGGTATTCCATTACCGAATGCGCAGAAATAATTTCAACTTATTCTTTTGTAAAAGTTATTAAGAAGTTTGGCAGACTTATATTTCCACTTACCTTTGATTAATTCACCGTTGCTAATTAGATACAAAACGTTTTTCTCACTAATCAAATACTTTGATCTAAAAATGGATGTTTTACCACCGTCCTCAGAGTGTGAATCGTCTATTTCTGTTATTACTAATGTATCCTTTGAAATTGTATATGAACCATGATAAGTATACTCTTGTTCACAACTGTAGTCAGTGACTTTTTTATTTGATATGAACTTCAATGTATCAACACATCCATTAGCAATTTTACTAGTCCATATAGAACCTGATAAACTATCTCTATTATTAAGAATTAACAAAATCGAAAAAGTAATAATGAAAACATTCATTTATTCTGGTTTATGTCTTAAGTAATAATTGCCTTTGAAATCATCTGGTACATTTTTCATGAAGGTATTAAATTTTTCCTTACTACCTACTCCACATCCTCCTGTTTGACATCCTTCAGAAATTGGTTTCCCTTTACTCGTTGTCAAACTTGTTCTACCAGTATTGCCCTGATGAAAGAATACTCCGGTTAAGGTTTGCTTTTCAATAGGTTGGCCTTTTGGATCATGAGGATTACCATTTGCCGTTGCAACTTCTTTACCTTCATTTATTATTATAGCTTTCTCATTAGGATACTTACTTCTACTTCCAGCTTCAGCAGGATAAACCCCTTCTTTTAAAGTTCCAAACTTGGTGACATCTGAAGGAACAGTATTTCCCATTATTGAGGCTGTAGGACCAGTTTTATCACTTTCTAAGTAAAGTTCAAATTTTGCGCCATTGATTGGTTCATTTAAATTAGCATCTCTATCATGTGTGCCTACGAGAACATTCTTCCCCAAACTTTCATAAGTTTTTCCATTTTCTTTTAATTCGCCGCTATGATCTCTCCATTGAACTTTCCCATCAATATCGTNNCGTACCAATCATCTGGTTTCATGCCGTCACGATCTATGAACCTAATTGGATTATCAAACGCGTAATTAAAGGGGGAAAATCTCCTCATCATGTCAGACAATGGATCAATCACCCCCCATCTCCCAATTTGCGGGTCATACATTCTTGCTCCATAATCATACTCTTCTAACCCAGTTCCGTCAGAAAACTCCTTTGATTGTTTCTCTTTTCCATTATAGGTATACCGGTTTTGAATGTAATTTGGCTTAAATGCCTGGGTCGAAAGTCCTGGTATTTCCATTCCGAATGGNNCAGAATTCCTTTTTCTCCACTACTGGGCCCCTTGTATGGTTAATTACAAGGTTGTCAAAGAACACATTCTGATTACTTTCATTACTTACATACACATAAAGCCAGCCATTTCTTCTTACTACCATGGAAGCAGGCCCAACCATCTGTTGCTTCTGCATGCTGCCGGTGATTTGAGGCATCTGAACAGCCCCGAGATGGTTAGGGCTGGGTACAGTTTTAAACTGCTCATCTACTATGATCCAGTTCAGGAATGCTTTTGGCCTGTTTGCATCGTAAGGCTGGCTCGTGCTTATAAAATTATTCAATAGTGTACTCAACAAACTATTGATATCTGAATTTAGTATTGAACCGCCTTTGTTGCCATTATCCGCTAACACCCCGCCATAAAACAAAGGTAAGATATCGTTAGCAATGGCAGTAACTCCAGTAGCTGCAGGTTGGGTAGCACCCGTATACCAGCCATAGGTGGATATGCTAATAGTATCCCCAGTCATAACTTTTAGAACAATACTTGGACCCACACGTTTGTTTCCAGTAATATTAACATTACCATTTAGTTGCGAGACCTGAGTGTTGGTATTGTCCGTATCAAATCCTCCTGGCTTAGCCACCGTTGTGCTACTGATATTGCTGAAAAGCAGGTTTTCTTTTGTAGCATTTGCAGCCTCCATGGTCGCAGCATAAAGATCTGTTTCCTGCTCGGTTGTGATAACAGACCTGACTGTCCCTAAATGATCCTTTAGGAAGTAATCATAAATATATTTCAGGTTTGCGATTGATACTGCCTTTGTTGTATCTATTCTCACAGGCCGAAGTCTTCCTTCAGGATGACTGATAAATTCAAGGGTGTCATTCCGGTACACAAAATCGCCTGCATAATAATAATTGGTGATCTTATTTGGGGTTACAGTCTGATCTGTGATTGTCTTTTGCAGTTTATTACCTAACGCATCATAGGTAAAGTCGATTTTTCCTTTAGAAGTTATAGTGATTGTTTGTGGCAGATTCAGATTATCATATATAGTCGAAGTCAAACTCTTATTAAAATCAGAAAGTAAATTGCCATTGGCATCATAGGCATAATCGTTGCTTGACCCATTAGTTTTATCCTGAAAACCAATCTTTGAAGTTGACCCCGACATATCAACTATGGATCCTAATTGATTTCCATTGTAATTATTATAATGCAGGTCGTCAATCAGACCCAGATCCCCATGATAACGGTCAAGGAATCTCATATTGCCATTATGGTCATATTGAATATTGGCTTCGTTATATAGATTACTATAACTATAGGAAAGTGAGCCATTGACAATTGGTCCGGATCCAAAATAGCCGGTTGTCAATCTGTTCGCTTTATCATAGGCATATGTATATCCATTGAGATATTCATCATAACCTCCCTTCGATCCAATTTGGGCTATATTTCCATTGAACTGAGCCGTCGTATTATAAGGCAGTAAATTGGTGTTATAAGATAGTTCTTCGCAAAAAAGGTCCTTTTCCTCATACCCTGACTCGAAAGAAGCAATCTTGTTAATATTTTCTACCCAGCCCCGGATATTATAAGTATAATCAATTTTTTGCAAAGCGCTCGGATGCGAGGGCGACTGGTGTAATTTTTTGTTTAGCAATTGACCGACTTCATTATACGAGTTCTGGGTTAGCGTTACTATTTCCTCGGTGGCTGTTTGATGAGTAACCTGCAAAAGTCTGTCAACATGGTCATAACTGTAATTTTGAGTTATGAGCAGTGGAGTCGTAAAAAACCTGCTCGTATGATTATGAAAGTCCTGTAAATCTTTCCCATCAAAGGAGAGAATCTTAGTGACTCTGTCTTTGCCTCCTGCATAGTTATCAGCTATTGACTGTATGGGCCGGTACTTGTCGTCGTAATAATTTACAGTAACTAAAAAACTGCTTTGATTCATCACGTTTATTTGTTTGCCTACTATTTGGCCTTGTACAAAGGTATTTTGCGTCGCAATGCCATCCTCATTGACAAAACTGTAAGCACTGGGTAAGTATGAGGGCAGGTTCGTGTAACTGTCATAGTGGGTGGTGGTAAAAATGGTTAAAGCATAGGTCGATGAAGAAGGAAAAGTCGTATTTAAGGTATATCCTTGCCAGACCGATGTGCTGACCGTTTCAAATCTTACAGCTGAAGCCGCTACATCATTTCGAATGGCTGATTGACTTCGAGAATCAATTATCCATCCTGTTACGGCAGCCCTGTTTAGCTGGTCATATTTGGTGAACTCATAAATCGACCATACTCTTTGGTTTCCGGTTTGCGTTAGTACAACCCTATCCCATTGGTCATAAATTATGAGTACGCTATCCGCGCCTGGAACTTTTTTCATTACCATTCGGTTGCGCTGGTCATACCTGTATAAAAATACCCNNCCATGCACCTGGAGTTATTGCCGCCACACCTTCTGGCTGTATAACGGCTCTCAACATATCTAGATTATCATAGAGATAATAGGTTTGTAGGGAATCATTGGTTATAAAAACTCGTTTAAGCACCATATGACCCGATTTATCGGTATACTCCTTAACTGTTTGTCCCTGCTCATCTGTGGTCATTTTAATAAAGATCTGACCTGCAGGATAATAACCGGGAGAGCTTATATTTCCTAAAGAGTCTACATTGAACAATATTACATTGTCTGAAGATGAGTTAATAAGATATTGATATTTGACACTGTGAGTAATGGCATCATAAGGGCTGCTAATATTTGGCTGCCAGGCGACACCAACATTTCCCTGAGCTAGGATCCTATTGAGGGGTGAGGACTCTAATACTGACTGGCTATATGGGGCTGCATCAATGTCTACCCCTGCTAACTGACCATTATAAAAAGCTGACTGAGCTGAATTAAAACTGGGTCGGAATCCGCCTGGCGAGCTGGTATTGTTTAGATCTGAATAAGGAAGATATTTTTTCACTTCCCTTCCAAATGCATCGTACTCAATACCTGTTATTATATCCATTTGGCTAGCGCTACCGTGGGTGATCACATTTTGCATAGGTC
Organism: Chitinophagaceae bacterium; assembly: GCA_003135585.1. GTDB lineage: Bacteria > Bacteroidota > Bacteroidia > Chitinophagales > Chitinophagaceae > Puia. The sequence goes on along the minus strand of PLCH01000240.1, from coordinate 7,537 downwards.
TTCCCAGGCCGTCAATATAAGTAATTGACTGTACTTTCCCCTGAGTGCTGATAGGAAGATTATTTACCAGTGGCTCGGTAGTAGCGCCAGCCTGTTTTACACTATTAGTCAGGACGTAGTTCTGGCTCGTACTCGGCTGTGCCTGTAAAACTGTGATCATAAAGATCCCAATCACCAAACTAAAAATTATTGACAGTAATTTATTGCGTAAATACATGGTAATACAGTTCATTTTTTTCCTAATTCATTCGAATTATTGTAAAACCCCATTAACAGTTATGGACCATCCTTTTGACTTTAGTAGGTTTACTGAAGTATCACTGGCTGTTGTTCGGATTCCCCCGGCGCTTGCTATATTAATCAACCCGTTGGTTACAGTTTGTCCAGCTCCGGCAGCCACCTGGTTTATAATATTGTCTATTTCCGGTGAAAGGATTGGAATAAGAGGACTATTGCTATCATCCTGGTGGTTCTGCGTGGTTGCGGTTATAGCAACGAAGTTAAGTTGAGGCAAGGCTGTTAAATTTTCCCGATTCCAATGATCTTCATTAATTGCTAATACCTGCAGTTGGGTAAAATAGGTGTTCCAGTCACTTTTTAAGCGGCTTATCTTAAAAGTAGTATCTCTATAACCATTGCGGTAGAACCCATAAATAGAAGTACGAATTTTCTGAAGCCCTCTGTTATTTATCATGAAATCCTGGGAATAATTCAGGTTCTTGGTAGGATTAACTCCGTCACCATTTCCGGGGCTCCATTCTGTAATTGAATTTATACCATTCCAATTTGTAATATTTGCCACGGTCTGTGCGCTGGTCTGTTGATATCCAGAACCACCGATTAGCTGAATAAATTGTGGCAAATTACCTCTGATATTTTTTAGAAGGGTAAGGCTGGTACCTGGCCCGTTTACATTGTCTAAATCTTGGGATTCATTGGCATCATTATGATAAAAGGTTATGGTTTTTTTTGTGGTATCCGGATAAGTATGAATATAATAATTGTAGGGAATATGGCTAAAGTAACCAAAAAGCGTTACAACAGTTGTATTAGGGGCTAATACGACAGGAGTATCACCAGTTGTTTTTCCTAAATGCATACCCTTACCATCTCCAAAATCAACGTAGCTTCCATTGAAATTTCTAACTCCATCTAGCAGGTTGTAGGAGAGGTCAAATTGATAATAGCGGCAACCTGTCATAGCAGATGGCACTACCCGGCCTGAATTAACTGTAAAATTGAAATGCATTGAATCTGTTCCAACTGCCAGGCTGCCTGTATGAGAGTCGGCCGTATCAGTAGTCCAAACACTTATATATTGAGATTGAGTTGTGGCATTGCCCAAAAGTTTTCCATTGATGTTGAAAACGCCTACCGGGTAACTGATAGTGGCCGTACCATTGAAAGTTTGCATAGGCAATACCGAACAGTTGGGACCGCAACTATTAGCATAATTGTACTGAAAGTTCTTAGTAATATTCCCCTGGTAGTCTTTGATATTTTTTAAACGTTGGAATTCATCATATTCATAATACGTGGTTTTGCCATTAGGATCCATTTCACTCGTTTTGCCAACAAGCGGTAGATAAGTATAGGTAACAAGCTGAGCGTCTGATGGAAACACCCTCACATCATCAATTATACCATGAAGAACCATATTGGATGTGTACACTTGCTGATTGAAATTCCAAGAACCATTTAAACTCCACCATTGAATCAAATAAGTTCTTGAATTAGGTATTGTAAATGGAACAGTATAATTCCNNCGGAAACCGCTCCTGAATTTTCTTCAAAACCTTCGAAAAAAAACTCTGTTACCCCCGCTGGAATGTATTGAATGCCCTGATATGTTATCTGAATAGGAACAGCGGTTTGCGCAGTATTTGTATTGGCCGTGAAGTTTAAAGTATAAGCGCCCGCTGGCATGTTCGATAGGGTATAGGTACTTGGAGTAGCTCCGCAATTGGCCGAATTGGTTAAGCACAGAGATCCTGATGACGTAGCTGCTCCTGTCAGAGTGTATTGGCCCGAAATTATTGGAGCGGGCGTTCCCCCAAGCCAACTACCCGAAACAATTGTCAGGACAATCGAACCACTGGTACTTGTTGCAAAAGAAACACTTTGCTGAGAAGTATTTCCTGCTGGTATATTCAGGGATGTTGTAGTCGTCGCAATAGTGGGAACTAAATGATAGGTATTTGAAGCATTGATTGCTTTTACTATTGGATACATCGAATTATACCCCCAGATGAAGCTTTGTTTAACATCACCCGCTTTCTGCATGTCCATCACATTCCCTCTGAGATCGTACTGATTTATCGAAGCCCTTGTTTCTGAAGGGAAGTTGGCTACCTGGAAGTTGATGGTATTTACCAAAAAGTTGCCATTACTCATGTCACTAAAATTATTCTGCTGGACATACATTGTTGCGCTGTTCTTCAATTTTGATTCCTGTACCACCTTATTTATATTATTAAGACCTATCATGGTGTTGTAAGGGGAAGTAGATGAATAGTCATGCGGATATTTCCTGAAAATAGAAATAGTTTCACTCTTGCTGTTAACTGTTATGCTACGATAGAGCTGCTGGTTTGAGAAATTATCATAGTAATAATTTGTTGTAATCGCTAAAACATTGGAAAGGTTGTTTTGATCGTAAGTTCTTTCTGTATTCTGTATGAGTCTGCCATCTCCACTTTGGATGCCGTAATTAAAATAAACATATTCCCCGGTACCCGTGTAAGGCGATCCACCGGCAAAGTTGCCTGCTGGTAATGAAGGATCAATAGGGCCAACACCATTAGCGGTGGTACCGTCTGAGTACAGATTATGTGTGACTGAAAGTGCATTAAAATTCCTGGACGAATCAGGAAATGCCGCGTAATGATTTTCAGTCTGCGCAATCATTGAATAGGTTAGGTCTGAATTGCGTCTATATACAGATTTAAATAAAACCTGCCCGCGATGGAAATGATTCGAAAGTATGAACGTAGCCCCTATAAATTGATTAGATGAGACACCATCTGGCGTGGTATTAAATTGATAAACTGTTTTGCCTGTATTATTAGTTCCATCTCCAGTATATTCAGTAACATAGGGATAGGCAACTGGTGAAGCATCCCAGGGTTCAATGTCCATTGTTGGATTAGCCAAAAAAGTTCTAATTTGTTCCGTTGCGCCCAGGCTTGGAATTCCTCCCGATCCTTGCTGCCAATATAAATATCTTCTACTTTGGGTAGTTTGAAAAAAGTAATTGTTTAATACAAAATTTTGTAGCCCGTACCCTGATTCATTTTGACCATATGTGTAAGTTTTGGTGATGGGCGTTGACGATATACCAACATAGTTCTGAATCTGTTTAATTCTCAGTCCACCTGCGAATGCTGCGTTTGCAGGCAGATTATTGTAGGAGTATTGATTGGTCTCATAAGTAAACATAGTATAGCCACCCGCCGGGTACGTAATTTTATTAAGCATATCTGCCTGCATAAAATTAGGGTCGGGGTTTCGCGTTCCATACGCGCTAGCCCCGATTGAAACCTGTTGGGCTGTACTTGAAGTTGTTGGCGTAAACAATATGTCAGTCCTGGGGACAAGACTGGTTGCAAAAATGCCATTATAATAACCCCAAAAATCGATGCATTTTGCATTTTGGTCCGGCAGCCCATAATTGTCGGTATGTGTGTTGTAACCAAATCTGTATGTTTCTATATTTGAGCCATTTGCGCTTTTAATTATCAGGCTATCTAGTCTAAGTCGCCTTGACGTCGTACTATCGTAATTTTGCGAATAACTCGCATACCTTATAAAATAGCTGTGGTAAAAGTCAATTTCCTTGATTAAAGTATAAACCGAGTTTTGAAAGCTATAGATCAGGATCTTTTGCATTCTATTTTTAAGCCCTATCAACTTGAGATCCAACCTGGCTTCTGGGGCAAGCTGAAACACTATTTTTCCGTTTCTGAATACTATGCTATCCAAGTTTTTTTGAAATATTGTGCTATACGTATTCAAGCTTAGCGACGGTGTTCCAAACGTAGGCGTATTGGGAGTTGGTGAATACACATTAATTGAATTAGCAACGTCATTCCATACCTGGTCAACCACTGTAAGATTATCATTGGGAAATGTTTGATTTAAAGATGCGGCGCTAGAATAATTAAAATTGATTGCATCCTGCCCATTAGAAGATTTCATTTGTGTTAAGAGCCAAGAGGAAATAATTGCCGAGGGGATAATCTGACCGGTATTATTCGACGTCTCGAAAGTATTAAATTGATAACTAATTCCGGATTCGTCTGTGATGCCTAAATTCATGGTAGTTGAGCTGGTTATAGCCTGGGAAACTATTATAGGCTCATATGGAATAAAGAATGGTTTTAGGCCGTTCATTTGGCTAAAAACAAATTTTCCTGTTTTCCCGGGTATACTATATGAGAAAATGTCTGGCTCAGCATCGATTCTATGGTTGTCCGAAATATCTCTTAAGTACTGAAGACCCAAAACTGAACCCGCATCGAAATTGGCTACATTTTGGGCTGTTCCTCCGTTAAGGTATCCAAAGTAGCCAGCATTATTGCCGCTTACTGAATATTCATCTGAAACCCCTCCCATGACCTTTCTGGTAATAACACCACCTGCACTTAAGCTCCATCCCAGTCCAATATTTGAAGGAACATCATTCACCCTATTACCCGAAGCATTATAATTGATGCTTATCGGAAGCTTAAGCTCACCCACACTGATTTCATATAATGGAATTGAGATATTTGGCGTTCCATTAAATAAGTTGACCTCATAATTACCATATTTGGCAAATGCTTCAACTTCAGGGGAAGCGGTCGTAATTGTAGGCAGCAGATTTGGCGGCGGAGGTGGAGGAGTCTGGCCATTAGCATTACTACCAAGCATTATCAAACTTATCAATGACAGCGAAGAGAATTTAATTATCATCTTAAAAAACTATTTTAGAAATTATACCCTATCCTAAATTTGATTGGCTGTGTTCTTGGGATCTGTTCATAGCTCAGCAAATCCCACAGGAGCTGAAGCTTTGTTTTTTTAAACATTTTACTTTTGATCGAAACTATCTTGCTAATACCAAGTAGTCCGCTTTGTTGCCAGTAATGAAAACTGCTGATCTGTTGGAATGATTGAAATGGCTGCTGGTAATTTTCTTCATACCCACCGCTGAAATAAAAACTTCCTTTAAGTTTGATATCAATAAAAGACCTTAGGCCGATCCCCTGGCTGGACAATACTATATGATTCAGACCCGATCCCCATCCAATTTTGTAACTGAATCCAATGCCTAAATCGCTGGCATCATTAATCTTATACCCGGCAGATAGTCCTATATCTGTTGTAGTGGGGTAGAAAAAGTTGTTCTTGGTTGTTTGAATATTGGTACCGTATTCAATTCGTTTTAAGAATGTTTTTGCCTTTTGGTTATTTGGCTTAAAATCTGGCATTTCCCCTCCGCTCCCAGTTTGTCCGATCTTATTTCTTAATTGAGATAACTCGGTACTAGCTGATTGGAGATTTTGCTGCATGCTTTGCATGGCATTGGCTCCACCTGTTGAAAGCTTCTGTTGCAAAAGTTGTTGAATCGCATCCCTTGTTTGAAGTCCTCCTATTCCGTTTAAGGATCCATAATCGTCGGGAATATTAAATAAACCTGCCAGCATGGAGTTCTTTTTCATGAAATCCTGAAAGGCAGGAATCCTGTTTAAAATAGCCAAAGCTTTCTGTTCCAGTTTGGTTGGATCATCCATGGCCGCCCGGTATTCATTAACTTGCTGGGCGTAATAATATGCGGTCTGATTATAGTTCTTAAGCTCGCTTCCGAAATTATAAGTAGAGAGTTGCTGTTTGAGATATTCTTTCCTTTGCCGGATAAAAGCCTTTACATTTTCTGCCTGTTTGAACTGATCTTCCAATGCATGTACTTTGGAAAGTGCCGCATTGACCTGAGAAGAATTACTTATTAACTTCCCTGCTATTGGATTAGCCTGGAGAAACTTTAACGTACCTCCAGCACTATCAAGCCAGGAAATGTACTGGCCGCTTCCGTGCAAAAGTCTTTCTGATTTGGTTCGAAGATCGTTATTGAGCTCATTGTAAAACCCAGCCGAATTGTTGAAAATAGTATGGGCTGCGATAGAATCAACCTTTGATAATTTTTTTTCAATTCTTGCTTCTTCTGACTGTAGTTTATTAATGTATTTTTCAGTTTGCCCATCCATATCTCTGCTGATCTTGGCTGATTTCTCTACAACGGAATGAATATATTTATCGGAAAGTTTGGTGGGAAGCGAAAAACTGTAGCTGGTATCTTTTTTGTCCTGGCAGCGCCCAGACAATGGAAAATAGGACATTAAAAAGAACAAGATGCCTAAGAGGCATGGCTGTCTTCTCATACAGTTAGTTTAGTTTGAAGGTTACGCTAGGGAAAAAAAACTCAAATCTGTTTCGGTAAACCGGGTTAAAATCCACCGTAAAAAAATAGGAAATTTTTTGACCTGATGATTTTACTCATGTGAAGTAAATCCCGGTGAATGTAGATGAAGGTTATTGATTATAAAAAACAAATATTTCCTGTATAAGTATAAACCATTAGGTTAATTGAAATAGAAATTCGCGTGATTAAGCCTGTAATAAGTTGATTTGCCTCCCATTAGTACAGAGGTTAACTCTGAATATTATTTTATTGATACCTGCGTTTTATTTTATCTGATATTTTTATATGCTCTGGACCATTTCCAACCATCCAGATAAATCCTTTTCCAACACGATTGCCCTGATCTTTCAACACATCGCAAATATTCATAAGGTCCACTCCTATTGCCCTGGCAGCCTCAGCAACGCTGAAATAATTATTTATTTTCTTTCCTTTAAGATCATACTGGGTAATGGGCCGGCATATTTTTTTCTTCCATTCCTGCTTTTTTTCAACCACATGGGAAGGTGAAATTCCTTTCTCGCCCTTTCCAATTTCCAACAATATCCTTTTGTGCTTAAGGCCGGACCGATAATGGCGNNTCAGGTTTTCGAATTCCCTATTTCATCTTTCCTGTCTCTCAGTCCAAGATCCTGGTAAGGGAGGTTTTATTTCTCATGATTTTATGTCTTGGCTTTATCTCTTATCTTCATCTCTTGCCACGGATCCGGCTCACTGTTTCCTGGGTATTACCAATATAAGACGCAATAAATTTAGAAGGAACCCTTTGAATCAGTTCGGGATAATTTTTCATTAGCCAGTAATACCGGTCAAAGGATCGCTTCATGCGGAGNNATGCACCACCGAATCCTCCAGTGCCTGGATATTCTCATAACTCGGGGTCTGGTTAAAAAAACTGTCGACGGATGCAATAACGTCTCCTTCCTTCATGAACCATGCACAAACCTCCCTGTCCTCGTCCTCCCTTGTATAAAAACAGCGGAACAAGCCGCTTTCTACAAAATAAATATGGCTGCATACCCGACCCGCTTTTAGCAAATAATCTCTTTTCAAACATCGTTTCGTCTCGAGTTTCTC
>PLCH01000168.1 GCA_003135585.1 Chitinophagaceae bacterium | reverse complement strand
GTAATATATTGGTCCACCGGTTTGTATTTTGTAAATAGTCCGGGTTAGAAATGATCCTTGCTTTACCTATTTTTGAAATATTTAATAAAATAAATATGCATTTTGATCTCTTTAAATCGATAGAAATCCTTGAAAGGACGCCCGCTACATTAAAATCTATGCTGGAGGGGATCAGTGAAGAATGGATATACAACAATGAAGGAGGCGATACCTGGAGCCCGTATGATATTCTGGGCCATTTGATCCATGGAGAAAAAACAGACTGGATTGTAAGAATGAAAATCATTCTTACAGTGACAGGCTCCAAAAAATTTGACCCTTACGACCGTTTCGCGCAGTTTAATAAGAAAAAACTTTCTATAAATGAACTCCTGAATGATTTTGAAAGGCTGCGCAGGGAAAATATGAATATTCTGATGTCGGCAGCTCCTGACAAAACGATGTTATCTCTGCCTGGCATCCATCCGGAATTTGGGGAAGTGAATTTGGAGCAACTGCTGGCTACCTGGGTAGTTCATGACCTTGGGCATATCTCACAGATCGCAAGGGTTATGGCCAAGCAGTATAAAAAGGCCGTCGGGCCCTGGTCAGCTTATCTTGGGATATTGCATGGCCAGAAAGCATGAAAACGCTTTTCCCTCCTGTTCATTTTAAATTACCGCAAATGCTTTTGTAATGTTGTATTGCGTCCGGGTTGAAAGCAAGAAAAAATTAAGTATTGCCTAATTACTTATTAAATGAGTGTGAGGTTGGGTGAGTTGTCCCCTCAGCGCCTGCTTATCTCCCTAAAAAATTATACCCAAATGGCAAACCAGAGCCTTAAGACTTCGCCACAGACAATAGCAAGGATCGGCGGGTTGCTGTATCTGATTATCATTGTTACCGGCATTTTCGGTGAGCTTTTTGTCAGATCCAAACTTATTGTTTCAGGGGATCCTGCCACGACTGCCAATAATATTATGGCTTCTCAGTTAAGTTGGCGCATAAGTATTGCCGGGGACATGATAATGCACATCTGCGATGTACCTTTAATGCTGATCTTTTACATATTGCTCAGGCCGGTAAACAGGAACCTTGCTTTGCTTGCGGTGCTGCTAAATTTGGTACAAACTGCGGTTTTGGTCGCCAACGAGTTAAATCTTCTGACCCCCTTGTTTCTATCAGGAGGTGCAGATTACTTGAATTCACTGGAACCGCATCAGCTCCATGCCCTGGCCTACCTTTCTCTGAAGACCTTTGATCACGGTTTTGCCGTGGGTCTTATATTCTTCGGTCTTTGCTGCCTGGTTAATGGGTATTTAATTTTTAAATCGGGCTATTTGCCCCGGGCTATAGTAGTCCTGATGCAAATTGCTGGCCTCTGCTATCTGACGAATAGCTTTGCCCTGATTCTTTCCCCTACCATAGCACATGCGTTATTCCCTGTTATTTTGCTTCCTCCCTTTATCGGGGAATTCTCACTTTGCCTCTGGCTTCTTTTGAAGGGCGTGAACATTTCAAAGTGGAACAGCCAAACTAGAGCAGGACAGTCTTCTTAGCGTCGACCGAAATGTAGGATTGCGGACTGGGCATGCTACTCGTGAACCAATTTCCAAAAATCAAACATGACCCAATCTTAGCGGAGGAAGAACCTGATTTTTCTTTCAACCTAAAAAAACAGGAGAATATGGATGGTTTGATTTGTTTCCAAATGTCAGGATCTAAACTCAGGGCCAGCAGGCCAATTAAAAATGAATACTGATCAGATCAATTCATTTTAAGAGCCAATTTATGACCTGGCTGTCAGTCAGATTTCCACCTGTAATAATGGTTGCGACGGTTTGTTTGTCGAACAAGCCGGGATTTTCGAGGATTGCTGCAATTCCAACCACTGCGGACGGCTCGGCGACTATGCCCAGGTGCTGATGTATTAACTTCATTGAGTCAAGAATAGTTTGCTCCTGAACAAGGATCGCATCATCCACCAATTCTCTCATGTCCTCCAGGGCCTGTGGTACCGGAAGCCGGACAGCGATGCCGTCGGCAATAGTCTGGGCTTTATCATAAGTTACCATCCTTCCGGCTCGCCAGGAATCCACCATCGCGGAGGCCCCCTTTGATTGGACTGCAACAAGTCGGGTGGAAGGGCTATGCTGCTTTACCATCCGGGCTATGCCATTGAACAACGCGCCATTACCCATTGGAATAAGCATGCTGTCTAATCTATAAGCAAATTCCAAAAGCTCGACCGCGATTGTTCCGGCTCCTTCCAGGGTCTCTATATCAAGACTATCTTCCACAAACCTCTTTCCGGTTTGTGAAGCCCGTCTTCTGGCTTCTGTCTTTGCGCTATCGAAGTCCTCTCCAAATTGAATGACTTCAGCTCCGAATGAACTCATTCTCTCAAGCTTAAATGTGTTGGCAAGCCTGCTTGCAAAAATGGTGAGCGGAATACCCTTTTTTTTACAGCAATAAGCCATCGCCTGCCCAAAGTTTCCGGCACTGGCACAAACGAGGGGACTCTTTTCCCCTGCCTTATTCACCAGCAGGTCGGCGCCTCTTCCTTTAAAACAACGGATGGGATTGAGGGTTTCAATTTTTAAAACCAGCCTTACATTAAGCAAATCACTCAGTGAATCACTTATGAATTGCGGAGTATTCAGGAAAACAGGGTCAATAGATTTTACTGCCTGCCGGATTTTTTCCGTCGATAATCTGTGCGGTCGGGATATCATAATTTGTTTAGAAATATCTTTCCGTCCTTCATGACAAAACGTACACTCAGGATGGATTGTATATTTTTTTCAAGGTCATCATCCACTGCAATAATATCGGCCAGGTAACCCCTTTTTATTTTCCCTATTTTGTTACTCCAGTTGAGTTGACTGCTACCGTTTAGGGTGGCAAATTGCAAGACCCTTGGAATGGGGATACCTGATTCCACATATCCGATTAGGGTTCTTATTGACGGCTCTGCAAAGGGTAATTTGAAATCCACATAATCATCCGAACCTGCGGCGATCATCACGCCTTTTTTGACCGCTCGTTGTAAACGGTCCCCGAGAAATTTTCTGTCCCAGGCGAGTTGGTCGGCAATTTCTTTTTCACTCATGGAAGAAAGTTTTAGGTATTGCCGCAAGCTGATGCTGTCTCCGTCGGTAGGAACCAATATCACTCCTTTTTTTGCCATCAGTTCCAGGGTGGAATCATCTACCTGATAACCGTGTTCAATACCATCCACCCCGCTGATGACCGCATTGTATACGGCTTTATTATCAGTGGCATGGGCGGTCACCCTTAAGCCATAAAGATGGGCTTCCTTCACGATCGCCCTGATCTCTTCGGTACTAAGGCGGGTGTTGTTGGGTGTGTTATTTGAATATATCTTGATCACATCTGCACCCTGGTTTATGTTTTCCCTCACAGCCTGAACTGCATCCTCAGGTCCTTTGACTATCCTGTATTCATCGTTAACAATTTCCCGGTGTTTAAAAATCAAACCGGGTACCTGACCTCCCTCCGTAGAGAGGCCGGGACCGGCACATCGCATCCTGGGACCGGGAACCAGCCCTTCATTGATCGCTCTTCTTAATGCAACATCTGCGAATTGACCGGAATTGCCAAGGTCCTGGACGGCTGTGATTCCCGCTTCCAGATAGGCTTTTGCACGGGCGGCTCCGTAAATGGCACGGTAGGCATCCCCATCCATGGTAAGGACTTTGTCCAGATCAAGACCCGGAAGATTATTACCCGGGTGTATCTCCTCCCTGTATAACAGATGGGTATGCGCATCAATAAGTCCCGGTAAAACAGTGTATGCTCTGAGATCAATCAAAGTATAGTTTTTCTTTTCCTCCACGCTGGGTTCTCTGTCTTCCCTGACCTCCTGGATAATATTATATTTAACAAGGATGCTTACCCCTTTCTTAAATTGACCAGATTCGCTGTCAAATAATTTGCCCGCCCTTATCAAAAATTGCTGTTTATCCTGCGCAGGCAGAAGAAAAGGAACAAAAAGGGAGGAAAGAAATAAGAATTTCTTCATAAATATTCATTTAAAGGATGCCTTGGTTTTTGAATTCTTTTATTGTTGACTCATTTAATTTCCGAGCGACTTCTCTGTAATTATCCTCCGAAATGAACCATGACATGGATACAGTGAGCGAGCCCTTCCAGATTTTTTTTTGATCTGCCATACTGAATAGGTCAAGTTCCAATTCCCTGGAGCTGGTATTCCCGTTTCCAACAATTGTTTTGGTGATAACAACAGTAAGAATATGGGTGTAATTATTATCCGTCAGAAGGTTCTCCCTGATCACATCGCTGATTTTTGTGTTTTTGTCCCGGCAGCAATAACAGGTCCCGTTGGTTTCAACGTGATTGCATTTGAGGGAATCTATAAGAAAGCCCTGGTAATAATTTAAACAGTTTTTTGTGTCTTTGTCAGCAACTACAATTACAAAGATGTTGCGCGGCTTTAACTGCTCGGTATAACTTGTGGAATTTTTGAACTTGGCAACAAGGCCGCAACTTGTCAGAAGGAGCAAAGGGATTAGCAGTTTTGGGGTATTCATTTTTTTCTTTTGTATGTAAAATTTCTGTTTTCATTTATTTTAACTTGGGCCAGGTCGAATTTACAGGACAACCGAAACCTACAAGGATTTCAACTTTGCGCGCTCGTATTGCCGCGGCCAGGCATTGTCAACTCCCAACTCCCTGGCTGCACGCAAAGGAAAATACGGATCGCGTAGCATTTCACGGGCAAGAAAGACCAGGTCAGCCTGCTCGTTGGCAATAATAGATTCTGCCTGCTGAGGATTTACGATCATGCCGACAGCTGCAGTGGCCATACCAGAATGTTTGCGAACAGCCTGCGAAAAAGGAACCTGGTACCCGGGGCCCGTAGGAATTTTTACGCCGGGTATCAACCCACCGGATGAACAATCGACCAGGTCAACTCCCCTGGTCTTTACGATTTCAGCAAGGGCGATGGAATCTTCTATCTTCCAGCCATTTTCTATCCAGTCGCTGGCGGATATGCGAACAAACAAGGGGTATTTATCCGGCCAGTTGGATCGCACGGCTGCAACCACCTCGAGTAAAAAGCGGATCCGGTTTTCAAAACTACCACCGTATCTGTCCTTGCGCTGGTTCGAGAGGGGAGACAGGAATTCATTGATAAGGTATCCGTGCGCGGCGTGTATCTCAATCACCATAAAGCCCGCTCTAAATGCACGTGCGGCAGCGCTTTTGAAATCAGCTATTATTTTTTCAATCCCTTTTTCGTCCAAACCGGCGGGATGATCGCTTTCGAGCGAAAATGGGATGGGGCTGGGCGCAAAAGTCTTCCAACCTCCCTGGTCAGGTGGAATCAGTTTATTTCCCTCCCAGGGAGCCGTATGGCTGGCCTTCCTGCCAGCGTGTGCAAGTTGCATACCGGCGATCGATCCCTGCTGATGGATAAAACCTGTTATCTTCTTTAAGTATTCAATATGCTCATCCTTCCAGATTCCCAGATCAGCAGGCGAGATGCGGGCTTCAGGTGAAACTGCGGTCGCTTCTGTAAAAACCAGTGATGCACCGCCGACCGCCCTGCTGCCCAAATGAACAAAATGCCAATCATTGGCGAACCCATCCTCGCTCGAGTATTCGCACATGGGTGAAACCACTATCCTGTTTTTTAATTCTAGATCTCTTGTTTTAAAAGGACTGAAAAGATGCACCATATAGCGTGTTTATTTCGCAGAAGTAATCCGCCAGGTATTTCCAAATGGGCCGTCAAAGACTGTTTTCATATATTCAATAAAACCTTTGGCATCCTTTAGGATCAGATACGGCATAACCATTTGGTAACTTTTGGGAATATGGGCTGATCTGTCAGCTTGTAATTTACTGGTCATGATCGGGGGGATTGAGTTATGTAATAGATTGAGTTATGTAATTGACTTTTTTTTATTTCTGCGTTTTATTGTTGAGCGTATTAAAACAGCCACGATCATTGCTATCAAAAGGATCACCGATACCAGAAGAACTAAGACGACAATATAATAAGTGTTAGCGTTCAGCATTTATTTGTCCGGGTTTGGAGCTTTCGGTTGAAATTTTCCTTCCCATTATACTGTGCTTCCGATGGTAGCCAGGCTTCCGGTTTGTTGGTTATGGGATTAAATATCTATGAATCTTCACGAAGGTATAATAAAGGGTTGGTTTAAGATTTCGGTACCGAATGAAGGGCGATGCGGTTGCCTTCTGTATCAATGATGGCCGCCATATGGCCAAATTCAGCCGATATTTCCGTTTTTGGAACCAATATTTTGCCGCCTGCCGCTTCCACTTTGTCAAGGACAATTTGGACGTCGGGGTTGGCATTTAAATAAATCAGGGGCCCTTCTGTGGCAGATGGTTTATGGAATCCGCCGCTGGTACAAAGCGCCCCACCTACGCCCAGGGGGCTTTCAAGGGGAAACAATCTCATTTGGATATTCGGAAGGTTAATCGGTCTCATACTCATATCAAAAATTGTTTCATAAAATTTCTGGGCCCGTTCCAGATGGGTGGCTGGTATTTCAAACCAGCTGATGGCGTTCTTAAAAGTCATGGTTTTCAGATTATTATGTGATAAAAATAATTGCTAAAAAACGGAAGTTATAGCTTGCATTATTCAATAATTTTTGCAATCTTTGTCTTACAGTTTCCTTACAGTCCATCCAATCTCCGTCAAACCACCAACGTACCCCAATCTCCGGCTAACCATTTTTTCCTTTTGCATTTCATTTTTTTCTATAGGGTCAATGTTTGATTCTTTTTCGTTTCGCCAATAGCCATGAACTAACCCCCAAATTGGCATTCATTTATTAATATACTTAATCAACCTCAAAACACACACAATATGAAAACGCTTATTAATCTCTCCCTGCTGGTTCTTATCATAGGTAGCTTCATCCTGAGCTGCGTCGTTTATTTAAAAGACGAATACGCTACTTCTGCCTTGCTTACCGTTACCTGGCTTGTTGGTATCGCTTACTTTATCAACTCCCGTAATTTTTCTGAACAGAAAAAAGCTGGTTTAAATAAATAAGCAATCAGCAAACTAAGCCTCTTGAGGGACCTGTCTGATCCGGATCGAACATGTACTATTGTTAATTTTCCAGATCCCAGGGTCACCAAAAGGAAGGGCTTGCGTTCAGGGGATTTCAATCCCTCCCAATTTTTTTTTAATTGTGTTTTCCACCATTATCCGAAGTGTTTTCATTTCTGACACGGATAAAAAAATCGGTGGCTTTTTTATAG
>PLCH01000396.1 GCA_003135585.1 Chitinophagaceae bacterium | reverse complement strand
ATTCGGATCATTGCCATTCTCTTATTTATTTTATGGGTTCTATACAAATTGACAATTAAATTACCAATCTCAAATGTCTTTAATTGGATTCATGTTGTTGGCACTCTAATTTGCTCCCTCTTAATAGTCACATTTCCCAGGTGGGCTCCTCCAGGTCAATGGAGCATTAATAGGACAATTGGATGGTTTCCTGATAATGGATTACAATTATATGGTCATAAAATCATTCCCATTGTCTTAGTACTCATAATATTTCAATTAATTTTTGTAATTAATTTAATAAGAATGCGATTTAAGAAAATGGAAAGGAAGAATCTCTTCAATAAATGAATAAAAATAAGTCGCCTCAGTGTATTTATGTCGTAACCTAATCAAGGTGAGCAACTAATTATAAACGCATGGTGCTACCCGTAAGACAACCACATTTAAAAAAAATGGTTCGCTTAACAGTTAGAAAATATGGAAATCCACAAATTAAGCATCTTATTATCAAAACTTCAGTGAGAACCTCATTGACGCTTTCCATTTTCTTTGCCATTTTTGCGTGTAATCGGCCTAAAGAGAGAAAGCCAATTAAAATACAGGATTTGAAATACTGTGCTTATACTTGGTATGTAAGAGAAGACCGTAATAAATTTTACATGGCTCATTATCTCGAAATTGATTCAAACGAAAATTATATTTTATTGCGCCATGACACTTTTCTTGACAAACCAAAATATTTCAGAGGCGTCATTAACCGCCACATTCGCGATCTCATTGATGCAACTCTCGGTGATTCTATATATCAAAATATCTACTCATTTAACCCCCCAAATTCTGCCATTTATGATGGCTTCGATTATTACCTAGATTACCTGAAGGAAAAAGGAGAAAGGGATACCATTCAGTTTATCCCAAGTCGCAGTCCGAATAAAATTCAAATACTTGCAGCACAATTAGATACATTGATTTATTTTTCAGAAAGAACAGAAATTCAAGCATTCAACCTTAATACATTTGAAAGTTACCTCATTAAACTGGACACAGAAAGAACGCCATTGCCAAAAATAGAACCACCTCACTTCGAGATTAGAAAACGGATTCCTAAGCTACGAACTATGTATTGACCATTTCAGTGATAATGCAAAAAGATTGACTTTGAGTATTCGCAAATGAATTATGGAAATGTGGGACAACCCATAGGACAATCACAATAAATAAAAATGCGTCAATTCCGAATTTTCAAGCACCTACGCAAACCTCTTGTAGACCTCACGGGAATCGAATATTGAAAAATCGACTATTTTATCATTCTATAGCACCTCCTCAACAACTTGCCTTGAAAATCAAATGGTGTAGTAGCTTTTGTTATATCCTTTATTGCGGATGCCAAGATATTGCCTGAATCTAACTGAAACGTCCGCAAATTTGTACTAAAATAAAGGACTCCTCCCGATCTCATTGACTTTAGGGTTTTATTAAGTAATTCAACATGATCCCGCTGGATATCCAGGAAATCTTTCATTCGTTTGCTGTTGCTGAAAGTTGGCGGATCCATAACTACCAGATCAAAGAAATCTTCGGGTAATTTATCCAGCCATTGCTTTACATCAGCTTGAACAAATCGAATATCAGTCGGGCCGGGCAACTTATTCAATTGCATATTTTCTTCTGCCCAGTTCAGATAAGTTTTAGAAAGATCTACTGAAGTAACCCCAGAAGCCCCTCCTGCAGCAGCATATACAGAGAAGGACCCGGTATAGCAAAAAAGATTTAGCATTTGTTTATCCCTGGCTTCTGCTTTTACCATTCCCCGTGTAATTCGATGATCCAAAAACAGACCCGTATCAAGATAGTCGGTAAGATTTATTTTTAGTTTTAACCCATTTTCCTTTACAATAAAAAATTGCTGGTCACTTCCTAATTTTTCATATTGCCCCTGTCGCCCGGCTTTTCTGCGACGTTCCCGTGAGTATATTTTTTCGGAGGGGATTTCCAGTATCTCACTAATTACCGGGATACATTCCTCCAGCCATGCTTCATGCTCTTCATCCGTCATGTTATGATAGCGTTTGTATTCTGCCAAATAAACCTTATCCTCATAAATTTCAATGCAAAATGGAAATTCAGGAAGATCGTGATCATAAATTCGATATGAAGATACCCCCTGCCGCTTTGCAAGCTTTTTTACATGACGAAACACTTTCATGAGCCTGTTTCGGAACATAAGTAATTTTTCTTCACTCATCTTTACTTGGTACAGGTGATCTAATTTATGGTTAATAAGTGCAATATTAAATTGAGGTATGTCTTTTTCTAAAATGGGATGGGTTTTCACCGGCAACTTTCTTGAAGGTTTTATTGAAATGAGAAAGATTCTCAAATCCACTTTCATAACAGGCTTCCGTCACATTCTTATCATGTAACAGCAATTTCTTCGCTTGATTGATTCTGTATTGATTCAGAAAATCCGTAAACGTCATGTGTGTAATTTTCTTAAAATAACGGCAAAAAGCTGCGGAGGTAAGACGGATCAAAGCAGCCACTTTGTTAACATCAATTCGGTGCTGGTAATGTTCTTCAATATAGCGGTAAAGTAAATTCATCCTTTCCTGTTCCTTTCCAATATACTGGTTAGTGACAGGGCGGCTATTCAAAGGCTCTGCTTCATTGCTTTTTGCAAGGAGCTGGAAAATCTCCAGTAATGATATCAGCTGTTCAAAATGGCCAAGGCCTGGAAGTTCCTTAAGCTTCTCCCCTACCAACGCCTTGGTTTGCCCGTGAAAAGACAAGCCCTTGCGCGCTTTTTCAAATAAATTCCGGATAGTGGCCAATTCAGGAATGCTTAGAAACTCCTTGCCGAGGAAATCCTCTTTCATCTGCACGACCACCTGCTCACATTCAGTATGAACGCCGTAATCAAAATTCAGATGCGGTATGTTGGGTCCTATAAATACCAGGTCATCGCCCTGATAGCGCGAGATATGATCCCCCACATGTCTAACCCCATTAGCAGCTTCCACATAGACGATCTCATATTCTGGGTGAAAATGCCAATAGAAAAGATCGTTCAGATTAGGCGTAAGCAAAATCCTAAATGAGCTGTCTATACCGGGCGTTAGTTTTTCAAGTATTACTTTCAAATTTTGAGAAAATTTGTCTATAAATATACTTTTCTTACCCGATTCAATCCAAAAATATCAATAGGGAACAAAAAATGGATATTACAGCTGTAGAATCCAGCTACCCCTAATGATTAATTTTGACTATTCTTTTAAACTTAATTATTTGTCATATGCAAAAAGAACAACAAACCATGGTGGCTTCTATGGTCGCGACCATGACACCCGATAATGCTCATAAGAACATTCCCGGTAATCCCTCTACTGCCAAAAGCAGCAACCTAAAATTAAATGACCGTTTAAATGGCAAGCCCCTAAGAATATTAAGTGAAGAAGATTGGGAGTTTTGGATTCACAATGGCTTTATTGTCATAAAGAATGCTGTTTCCAGGGAACAAGCCCAAAAAACCGCAGATTTTTTATGGGAATTTGAAGAGAAGGATCCGAATAATGTTGAAACCTGGTATGCGCCGCCCAGGGCCGAAATGTTAATGAAGGAACTTACCAATACAGGAATGGTGGAGGTGTATAATCACCAGAGGCTGTGGGACAACAGGCAGGTAAAAAGGATTTACGATGCTTTTGTTGATATATGGGGAACAGAAAAATTATGGGTAACGATTGACAGGGCTAATTTAAATATGCCTATGCGACCCGGATTTGAATACAAGGGTTTTATTCACTGGGATTACGATCCTGAAACAAAACCGCAAAATGTCCAGGGGGTACTGGCATTGGCCGATCAAACTGATGAAAATATGGGTGGTTTTCAATGCATACCCGAATTGTTCAGAACCTATGACACCTGGAAGTTTACCCAACCCGAAGACCGTGATCATTTTAAGCCTGATATAACCGGTTTACCCCTGGTCAAGGTAAAAATGGAAGCCGGAGATCTTCTTATTTTTAACAGCCTGCAACCCCATGGGATAAGGCCAAACAAGTCGACCGATAAAGTGAGAATTGCCCAATATATTTCCATGATGCCTGCCCAGGAGGATAATGAAGAACTCAGGCAATGGAGGATCAGTTCCTGGAAAGACCGGAAAGCTCCTGAGGGATTTGCTTTTCCAGGAGATCCGCGTGGCTGGGAGAAAACAAAATATGAAAAAGCTGAACTGTCTGAACTTGGCAAAAAATTATTAGGTTTGGAAAAATGGTAAGCCAATCAAATAAGCAGGTTTTCACCCGGCTCAACAATGGCGTAGAAATGCCAATCCTGGGTCTGGGTGTTTATGACATGCATGGAAAGGAGGCAGAACAGGCAATCCAGAATGCCCTGGAAATTGGATATCGGCTCGTTGATACAGCAGCTATGTACGGCAATGAGAAAGAAGTGGGCAATGCAATAAAGAAAAGTGATATACCAAGAGCTGAAATCTTTATAACATCCAAAGTGAATAATATTGACCAGGGATATGATTCTACCCTGCATGCATTTGAAAGAAGCCTTGGAAACCTTCGTACAGAATATCTAGATCTTTACCTTATTCACTGGCCAATCCGTGGTAAACGACGGGAAACTTGGAAAGCACTCGAAAAAATTTATAAAGAGGGTCAGGTCCGGGCTATTGGTGTGGCCAATTATCTCATTCCTTTCCTGGAAGAACTGGGAACCTATGGAATTGTAGTTCCCGCGGTGAACCAGATCGAATTCTCACCTTATTTGTTTTTGAAGGAACTCTATCAATTCTGTAAAAAACAAGACGTTCAATTACAGGCATATTCTCCTCTTGTGCGCGGTAAAAAATTTGAGGACCCAAGGCTGGTAAACCTGGCCAGGAAATATGGAAAAACGCCTGCACAAATTATTTTGAGATGGGATATTGAATTGGGTGTTTCTCCTATTCCTAAATCTGTCAACCCCCTGCGTCTAAAAGAGAATTTCGATGTATTTGATTTCAGTTTGACAAAGGAGGATGTAGCCCTGATAGGCAGTTTCAACGAAAACCTCCGGTTGGTGGATGATCCTATGGTTTTCTTTTAGGGACAAGACGAGGAATTTTTTAGTTTCGTGTTACTTCATATGCACTGAAAAGCTTCTTGGGGAAAAAATCTTATTTCACCCGGGCGGCAGGAGCCAAGGAATTTTGGGTTTCATGGTACATTATGTAATAAGACTTTCTTTAAAAATCTAATCTCATAAAAATGAAATATTTATTAATTGCCCTCAGCTTTTATTTTTTATTTGGATCCAATTGTTTAGCGCAACCTGATATNNGATATAAGTGCTATGAAAATCGCCGGCATTCCAAAAAAACTATCCTGGTTAAATATTCCATTTTCCTGGAAATACGATCAAACCCGACTTACGATCACTGCCGGGCCGAAAACCGACCTTTTTATTGACCCCCAACACGAATATGCCGTTGTAAATTCTCCCAAAGCGGTATTTATTCCTGCCGATACCTTTTTGTTATCCGGTAAAATTGAAGTTGACTTTAAGACAGATTATGATGCCGGAGTATTGGTATTATTTGCCGGGGATCAGGCATGGGCAAAATTTTGTTTTGAATATTCCCCGCAAAAAAAACCATTTGTTGTCTCTGTAGTCAACAATGGTATATCCGATGACTGTAATCATGCGCCCATAAACGGCAATAAAGTTTTTATGAGAGTGGCAGGNNTCTGGGGCACAATATTTTTGCCTTTCATTATTCCATTGACGGCAGGAATTGGAACCTGGTGAGATATTTCTCGCTATCCGCTAAAAAAACCATTGAAGTTGGCTTTTCGTCCCAATCACCTACGGGGGCAACCTGTAAAAGCAGTTTTTCGGAAATCTCTTACTCTGTAAAAAAATTGAAGGATATACGAAACGGAGAATAGGTTTTATACGACCTAAAAATTAACCCAACCATAATACCTGGCCTCCTAAGCCAAACTATCTTTGTAGTAAATTCATTGCAACTTTTCACATGCCTGCTCAATTCATGCATTTTTTTATACTTTATGGATATCTGGCAATATTTCTCACGGTTTTTCTTCAGGAAATCGGTATTCCTACGATCGTTCCGAACGAATTGTCCCTGTTCTTTTTCGGATATTTATCTTATCAGGGAAATCTAAACCTTTGTATGGTTTTAGCCATAGTCATATTGTCAGAAATGGCAGGCACTCTATTTACGTATGCAGTATTTTATTTATTCGGTTCTATCCTGATTCGAAATAGGCCGAGCTGGCTGCCACTACCGCTGGCTACAATCAGTAAATTCAAAAGTAAAATAATTAAAAGGGGCGGTCGGGCAATTTTTATCGGACGTATGAACCCCCTTTTTGCGCGGATACACCTCTGTAATAGCCGGTCTAATCCGGACTCCAGCAAGGAATTATACTGGAATTGTTCTTATGGCCGCGATTTGCTCAAGCGGGACTTACGTGATGGCGGGCTGGATTTTGGCGCCCTATTGGCAATTTTTTGCAGCCTTCATTAAAAACCTCGGAAATTATATTTTTGCGGTGCCCCTCATTATTGCCTTACTCTTGATTGCACTTTATTTCTCACAAATATTCAGCCAAGGTAAAGCCATCCCTCCCGCTGCACCCAATCCGCAAAATCCTTAAAATAAGAAGTCTTCCTAATTATAAAAAAGTATATTTGGACTCCATATTTATTTTAATTTTATGAAACCCCGTTCGATCCTTTTTGGGTTATTGCTTGCATGCTGTTTACAAGCCAATTCACAAACAAATAAATTTTTCGGGGTAAAAGGCAAGGAAATAACGGATCCTGATGGCAAGCCCTTTCTGATTAAGGGTACCAACCTGGGAAACTGGCTGGTCCCGGAAGGTTACATGTTTAAATTCAAAAAAGCGAGTTCTCCCCGGCTTATCAACCAGGCCTTGACAGAATTAATCGGTCCGGATGCAATGAAATCCTTCTGGAAAAATTATCTGGACGATTACATCACGAAGGCCGATATACATTATATCAAGAGCCTCGGCATGAATTCCATCAGGGTGCCTTTTAATTATCGCATTTTCTCTGACGAAGGATATCTCGGAGGCGGGGGTGAAGCACGCGGATTTGCATTGTTGGACAGACTGGTCGGCTGGTGTAAGGAAGAAAAACTTTATATACTATTAGATATGCATTGTGCGCCTGGAGGTCAGACAGGCGATAATATTGATGACGGATATGGCTTTCCATTTTTGTTCGACGACCAGGAAAGTCAGCAGTCAGCTGTCCGAATCTGGCGGGAAATAGCCGAGCACTATAAAAATGAAAGCATGATCATGGGGTTTGACCTGCTGAATGAACCCATTGCCCATTATTTTGACGTCTCCCATTTCAATCCTTTACTTGAGCCCCTGTACAAAAAAATAGTTGAGGCCATAAGGCAGGTCGACCCCCATCATCTTGTATTTCTTGGCGGTGCCCAATGGGATTCCAATTTCAAGATATTCGGAACTCCGTTCGACGACAAAACTGTCTATACTTTTCACAAATACTGGACAGCCACTACCCAGGACGTTATACAGGATTATATTGATTTTAGGGACCGGTACAATGTGCCCATCTATGCAGGGGAAACCGGTGAAAATAAAGATGAGTGGATTCGGGAATTTCGGAAACTCCTGGAACGAAATAATATCGGATGGCATTTCTGGCCCTATAAAAAAATGGACAATGCTAGTGGAATTGTAACATTTGGCATACCGGAATATTACAGGCAAATAATCGAATATGCAGATACCGCAAGAATTGATTTTGCAGCTATTCGAAAACTGCGGCCAAAAAACATGGACCAGGTGAAAAAAGCGCTTGAAGGATTTTTAAATAATTGCCAATTCCAGAATTGTACGCCTAACAAGGGTTATATCGAAGCTTTGGGTTTAGGCCAGGGAAAATAACCACCGCGCGGAGTCCTGCGGTGGTTAGGAAATTATTTCACATTAACTGAAATCGTAGCAGCAAGTTTAGCACCATAGGAACGGTGAATCCCATCTCCATACTGAAGCGTCAATTTGTGTTTGCCAGGAGGCAATTTCAGATCGACAAAAGTCTGTGCCTTTCCAAAGTGCAGGTGTGTTGAATCTTTGGGTATGACGACGCCTGCAGCCAGAGAATCTTCCGCATCGATCAATAAATGGTGATGTCCGACTCCGGCCA
>PLCH01000032.1 GCA_003135585.1 Chitinophagaceae bacterium | reverse complement strand
ATAGAATACCCTGATAAAAATAGCGCTGAATTTGGATTTGAATTTATCCAATTTATCCATCAGGATAAACAAGGTTTCATCTGGACAATACGATATATTAATGACCAAGCTATACTAAACTGGTTTGATCCCAAAACGAGTGCGTGGGCTTATTTTAATAGTGACCCGGATAATCCCCATCATCTTACAGGCAATCCCTTTTTTAGTGATAATGATGGATTTGCCGAAGATAAAGATGGAAAAGTTTGGGTAATTACGACTGGCCAGAACGAAAATACCCTGCAATTCCTTGACAGGAAAACAGACAAGTTCATGCCTTATCATCCTAGGATAAGCTCCGCAATGGCTGAAGATTTTAAGAAAATCCAAAGAGTCTCAATTGGTAACCAGGGGATACTTTATATTTCATCCGGTGAAAAGGGTTTGTTTATCTTAAATGCAGAAACTGGGGAAATCAAACAATTCAGGCATAATGCCAACGACCCTGGAAGCCTTCTGAGCGATACTATTGGAAGCATCTATCCCGATAAAAGAAGTTTAGTCTGGATTTCAACCTCAAAGGGATTGGACAGGTATGATCCCCATACAAATATTTTCACTCATTTTATTTCAAAGCCGGGCGACCTTTCCACTCCGGGTGCTGGAAGTATATATAATTTTTATGAAACACCTGCAGGTGATATTTGGTTTGCAACCTTTGACCCAACAGCGGAGAACTTTTACAATCGAAAGACCAATTCGTTCACGAGGTATGAAATAGATAATAAACAGGAAGAAGCTTTGTGGGGAATTATTCAAACCACTATTGTTGATCGTGCTGGCATGGTTTGGATGCCTTCATATGGTAGAGGGCTTAACAAAGAATCACGCACAAGCCAATTCCCACTATTAAAAAGTATCCCCGGTAATGACAGCAGCTTGCAGGATGATAATGTTTGGTCAATCTATGAAGCTCCCTCAGAACCCGGAATTATCTGTGATGGCTCTGGAAAAGGCCTCGACAGGTATGATAAGAAAACAGGAAGATATACTCATTACAAGCATGACGATCACAAAGCAAATTCCTTAAGCAAAGGAGCGGTTACATCAATTGCCGAGGATAGGAAAGGTAGGTTCTGGGTAGGCACTTATGGGGGAGGCCTGAATTTAATGGATAGAAAGAAAGGTAGCTTTCTCCATTTTGCTCATGACAGCTCCAGCGCCAATAGTCTGAGCAGCAATAACGTGTTTCGATTAAAAGCAATTTCTGATGGGACTGTATGGATAGTTTCGCCTGAGGGACTGGACCATTTTGATTACGAGAACAATCACTTCACCCATTACCAGAAGGCTGATACCACCTATACTCCTGAATTATTTGGCCTTATCAGCCATTTAACAACACCCGACCGGAGGGTAGCAGCGATTGTACATCCCGGAAATAATGTCAACAAAACAGACAGTTTTAATCTTTCAGCGCCAACAGACCTTTTGGTGATCGGCATGGGGGAAATTTCTAGTGCAGAAAATGGTGACCACGGCTGGATTGAAGATGAATCCGGGAAGATAATCTGGGATATGGCTTTTTCCAATACACTAAGTGATGGCAATGGCCGGATAAGGGCTGGTGTGTTACACTTAAATACAGGATCCTACCGCCTTAAGTATAAGTCTGATGAAGGTTATTCATATGGGCATTGGAGCAGGGTGGCGCCATTGCACCCCGATCTATGGGGAATGCAAGTAGCAAGGATAAGCCCTCATGAAGCCGGTGTTTTTAACAAAGAGGTTACTAAACGCAACTTTAATGGGCTGGGAGATAATTCTGTTTCTTGCATCACTGAAGATTCGAAGAAAAATATCTGGATAGGTTCCTTTGACGGAGGAGTTGATAAATTTAACCCCGCCACCGGGAAATTTATATCCTTTGCAAATAGATCCAATGGGCCTTTGGTTGTTAGTTGCATAATGGAAGACAAAAAAACGGGCAATTTCTGGGTGGGGGATCTCGCCTATGGTCTGTTATCAATGAGCCCCAAAGGTGAGATACTGAAAACTTATAATGCTTCCAATGGTCTTCCCTGCAATAGTGTTGAAGGAATAGAGATGGATTCGACTGGCATATTATGGATAAGCACCGATAATGGCTTATGCCGATTTGACCCCGCTATCGAGAAATTCCAGCTGTATAACAAAACAAACGGTTTGCCTGAATTGAAATTCAACAAGGCGGGTTACCAAACCGCTGATGGGGAGATCTATTTAGGAAGCATTAAGGGAGTAAATGCATTTTATCCCCAACAGATCAAACTGGATACGATTGCCCCGCTGGTTGTGTTAACCTATCTGGATATAAATGGCAAAGCAGCCACTATTGGGAATGGCGGGCAAATGCCTGTCCATATCTCTGTTGCAAAAGACATTGAATTGCCCCATGACCTGAACGAGCTCACTTTTCATTTTACCAGCATCCTGTTCAACCGGGGTAATGAAAGCCAGTTTGCGTATAAGCTCTCACCCATTGATAAAGACTGGGTGCAATCGGGAACTATCCGGCAGGCACACTATACCAATTTAAGCCCCGGCGATTACACCTTTACCGTAAAAGCGGCCAATGCAGATGGGGTATGGAATGAGACGGGTACTTCCATCACTATTTACATATTACCACCCTGGTGGAGAACATGGTAGGCCTATGTTTTATATGCGCTTGTGTTCATAGGGAGCATCTATGGATTTATTGCTTACCGTTCAGCAGCATTAAGAAGAGAGAATAAAATATTAGAAGGAAAAGTGGAACTGAGAACAAACCAG
>PLCH01000330.1 GCA_003135585.1 Chitinophagaceae bacterium | reverse complement strand
CTGGATGCCCATCAATTATCTGATCATGCAATCCATCCGCAAATATGGTTCCTTTTACGGTGATAGCCTCACTGTAGCCTGTCCGTCTGGTTCCGGCAAACGCATGAACCTGGAAAAGGTCGCCGATGAGTTAACCAGACGGGTAATCAGCTTATTTGGAAAAGACAAAAACGGCAACAGGCGCATGTTTGGAGAATATAACTGGTTTTACCGGAGGCCGGGAAACGGGCACCTTAATTTGTTTTACGAATATTTTCACGGAGATACCGGGCAGGGGCTGGGTGCAAGTCACCAGACCGGTTGGACAGCCCTTGTGGCGGAACTCATCCGCGAACAGGCCGGCGTATCCCTTCCTTCAAAAGATTTACAAAATCCGGTCAGGGAATTATCGCCCTGAGTTCTTTCATTTATTATGCAAGGCATTATAGAAGATATTAAAAGATTATTTGCATCCTATAGCCCCGAAATAATAGCTGGCGTAGAGAAAATCCCCCAGTCAGGCAGCAACAGGACTTATTTTCGTCTCTCAACGGACAGGAATTCCTATATCGCCGTCCATAACCAAAACGTAAGGGAAAACCAGGCCTTCATCCATTTCAGCACACATTTCCGTTCCAGCCACTGCCCCGTACCCGAAATATATTCTGTCAACTCNNGGAGACAGGTCACTCTCAGGGGAGTTGGAGCAACAGGGGCATAACGACCATGTCTATGGTCTTTTCAAGCAAAGTCTCCGTTCACTGGCCAACCTTCAGGTAAACGGCGACAAGAATCTGGATTACAGCTGGTGCATTACGTCCCGGGAATTTGGTAAGCAGGCGATACTCAGCGACCTCCTATATTTTAAATATTATTTTCTGGATACTCTCCAGATTCCCTACGACAAGGAAAAACTTATTGACGAATTTGAAGGACTGAGCATCTACCTCGCCCATGCAGACCATAAATATTTTATGTTCCGGGATTTCCAGAGCCGAAACATAATGATAAAAGGAGACAAGGTCCATTTTATAGATTTCCAGGGCGGGATGAAGGGAGCCTTGCAATATGATGTGGCCTCCATGTTATGGCAGGCAAAAGCCGGCCTTCCTGATGAGTGGAAAAATAGTTTGCTGGATTATTATATGGATTGCGCAGATCAGATCCTGCAGAAAAAAATCGACCGGACCCGGTTTGTAAGCCAGTACAATGGCTACACCCTTATCCGTTTGCTGCAGGTTCTCGGTGCTTATGGATTTCGTGGATTATTTGAAAGAAAAGCTCATTTTCTGGTTAGTATACCTTTAGGATTGCGCAACCTGAAATGGTTTCTGGAAAATAAAAAGGTCGGAATAGAATTGGGTGAGTTTGGTAGATTACTGGGATTAATTGTTGAAGATGAAATCGTGCATCGTTTTGAACCCCTGCGGGCAGATGAGAAAACCCCGCTGCTGGTTCATATCAACAGTTTCTCTTATAAAAACAGCATCCCCAAAGATGACACCGGCAACGGCGGAGGTTTTGTTTTTGATTGCAGGGGAATTTTGAACCCCGGCCGTATAGAAGAATTTAAAAGCCAGACCGGGAGGGACAAGGCTGTGAAGGATTTTCTGGAACAGCAAACGAAAATGCCGGAGTTTCTATACAGCGTATACAGCGTGGTTGACATTTCCATAGAGGATTATATCAAACGCGGATTCCGGAGTCTGATGGTTAGCTTCGGCTGCACGGGCGGCCAGCACCGGAGTGTTTACGCAGCAGATGCCCTTGCAAGACACCTGAAAAACAAATTCAACGTCCGTATCGAGTTGCGGCATTTAGAACAGGAAACAAAAAACTGGGTTAATGGATAAGGCAATGTATTACCTGGTATATGGATTTTTATATTTCCTGTCCCTGTTTCCCATGCGGGCTCTCTATTTTCTATCTGATGGCATCTACCTTTTGGTCTACCATGTATTTGGCTACCGCAGAAAAGTTGTTATGGACAATCTGCTGATTGCATTTCCGGAGAAAACGCATAAGGAAAAAATACAAATTGCCAAAAAATTCTACCACAATTTTATTGACTCTTTTATCGAAGTGATAAAATTGGTCTCCGCCGGGGATTCCTTTCTTATGAAAAGATTTACTGCCGAAACCAGGGTACTGAATCAATTATATCTCAGCGGAAAAAGTTGCCAGCTCCATCTTGGACACACTTTTAACTGGGAATGGGGGCAACTCGTTTTAAGAAAGCTTATGCCCTATAAGCTCCTGGTTGTTTACCAGCCCATCAGCAATGCGATATTTGAAAAACTTTTTTATAAATTGAGGACCCGCACCGGTAATGCATTTCTACCAGCCAACAATATGCGCAATGCTATAATACCTTATCTGGAATCACAATACCTGCTGGGTCTGGTTGCCGACCAGAATCCGAGCAATCCGGATAACGCCTATTGGCGTAACTTTTTCGGCAGGCCGACTCCTTTTGTAAGCGGTCCTGAAAAAGGGGCCAGGGCCGGTCATCTTCCTGTGGTCTTTGCCTATATGGAAAAACCAAAAAGGGGGAAATATCACGCAGTGATAGAGTTGGCCACCGAAAATGCAGCCGAGTTGCCGGAAGGAGAATTAACCACCCGCTATGTGAAATATCTCGAGGAAGTTATCCGAAGAAATCCGGATATGTGGCTATGGAGCCACCGCCGTTGGAAACATCAGAGGAAAAGCTAGTTCAGTACGCTGTTCTCCTTCACAATTTCAATATTCGGTTGTTCACTTATGCTTTTCCATCCGCCGGTTATATTACGCAAATTGTGTATCCCCTGTCTTTTCAACATGGAACTTGCAATGATGCTGCGGTAACCGCCTGCACAATGTACATATACGTTATGGGTATCTTCGATATTGGCCATGGTGCCAGGATCTGTCAGCTCGGTGACCGGGATATTTAAAGCACCACGGATATGGCCATCCGCAAATTCAGTCTCGCGGCGCACATCAATGACTAAGAGCCTCGGGTCGAAGGGCAGATCCACTGCCAATTCCTCAGCTTCCACATTTATAATCAAATCAATCGGTTCTGCTGCTTTTTTCCAATGCTCAAAACCTCCTGCCAAAAAACCTTTCATGGTCGAGAAGCCGACCCTGGCCAGGCGGACCACACTTTCTTTTTCATTGCCGGTTTCCGTCACCAAAACAATCGGCTTGTCAAATGGCAACAAGCTGCCGGCCCATTCAGCAAACCGTCCATCCAGACCGATATTAATCGATCCGGGTACAAACCCTTCGGTAAAGAGCATCGATTCGCGCGTATCCAATACAATTACCTCGGACTCCGTGATCCATTTTTTCAATTCTGAAATAGTAAGGGGTCTTAATCCGGCTTCCAAAACTGCATCGAGGCTTTCGTATCCCTCCTTATTTATTTTGGCATTGATCGGAAAATATTGGGGAGGAGTAACCAGGCCCTCTGTAACAGCCTTTATAAATTCCTCCCTGGTCTGGGGCTGCAAAGCATAATTTGTTTTCTTTTCGTCGGCGATACTGCTAAAAGTTTCGGGTCCCATGTTTTTACCGCAACTGCTCCCCGGACCATGGGCAGGGTAGACCAGTGTGTCGCCCGGAAGTGGAATAATTTTGTTTTGCAGGGAATCGTATAATAAGGAAGCCAGTTGTTCTTCATTTAAATTTCCACTGCTTAAGTCCGGCCTTCCCACATCTCCCACAAATAAAGTATCACCGGTAAATATCGCATAAGGTTTGTCTTGCTGATCTTTCACCAGGTAACAGGATGATTCCAATGTATGACCCGGTGTATGCAATACTTCCAATTTTATGTCGCCCAGTTGGAATTCTTCGCCATCTTTCGCCTTATATATGGGAAATACAGTTTCCGTATCAGGACCATATATAATAGGGGCGCCTGTAGCTTTGGCTAGATCCAAATGACCACTCACAAAATCCGCATGAAAATGAGTTTCGAAAATATAGGTGATGGTTGCGCCCCGCTCCTTTGCCAG
The DNA here is from genome assembly GCA_003135585.1 of Chitinophagaceae bacterium. Classification (GTDB taxonomy): domain Bacteria; phylum Bacteroidota; class Bacteroidia; order Chitinophagales; family Chitinophagaceae; genus Puia. Next base: position 1,695 of record PLCH01000330.1, on the reverse strand, counting down.
CTCGATGTAGGCATCTATATCCCTCAAGGGGTCTATGATAGCAGCTTTTCCCTGGCTTTCAATATAATAGGCAGCTTCGCTCAGACAACCGGTATATAACTGCTTTATGAACATCTTGGTTCTTTTGGACAAAGTTAAAGATTATGTCCTAAACCTCTAAACAATCAGTTCATCAATGCACTTCATTATTGCAGCTATCCGGTTGCTGCTAATTGTATAATAAATAAATTTTCCGTCTCTTTCCGTTTTTACAATGCCGGCCCTCCTAAGAATGGCAAGGTGCTGGGAGGCAACAGATTGCTCCAATCTTAACTGGATATAAAGTTCTGTAACGGTCAGCCTTTTGTTTTCATCCAGAAGCCGGACCATTTGCTGACGAAGTTTATGATTGAGGGCCCTTAGAATCATTGCCCCTTTTTTGAGATTAAGGAAATCTACTTTGACCGGGGCCCCTTCAGAAGAATCCGCATTAATAATCATCCAGTAATTACTGCTTGTTAAACTCATCGATCGAAATTTGGAATCGGAAGATATAACAAAATAAACAAATTTAAAGCCTATCAAGCAGAAAATAGTCTGAGCAGTATGCAAAATGAGGATATTGTTATTTACCAATATTGGTAAAAAAACTCTTCAAATAATAGGGTTCGCTATAAATTATGTCCGTAAATTGGTGAATATCAAATTTTTGATCCGCCAACTTTCCGAGGTTTTCTGCAGAAAAGGGCACATCAGCAAAAAATGCATTATATGTTGTAATTCCTTGTTGCCATTTTTTGCTGCCTGGCCCAAAAAAGAGAATTTTATGCTGGCCGAGATTATCTTCAAAGGAATTGGCGTCTAGTATAATGGCTTCAGGCGGCATGATTTCCTCCAGGTCCAGATTATAGAGCGCGGCAAAAACCTCCATCCGGCGGGCATCAATCATCGGGCATATCAGGGACACGAGACCCCTTGCTGTTTTTTGGGCAGCCTGTGCCATAACCTTTAAGGTATTTTCTGTGATAAGAGGGATTTTCAAGGCAAAGCAAAGTCNNCGGGCCGGCTGTAACAGCAACCGCCTGGAGATCCTTCATTCCGTATCCGGAATCCGACAATAATTTTACGATGGCTGCCTGCAACCAGGAAGCATGATCCTTTTGATTTTCATTTTGAAGCAAACAGATCGATTGTCCATTCCTGGAAAGGCAGATGCTTCCTGTCCCGGTGGCCGTATCTATATTTAAAATTAATGACATGTATGAAAAAAGTATTTATAACCCGGACAATCCTCACTTGGCATAAAGCTCATTTTTAAGGGCTTCCGAAACAGCGTAGCGGGGATCCTTTTTGCCTAAAACAGAAAGCAATTCATATATTTTTGGAAGACCAATCAGCCCGCCCCATTCAAAAGGACCCAGCGGGTAATTGGTCCCCAGTTTCATGGCCGTATCAATTTCTGCCTTTGTGCTTATATTTTCATTATAAGTATAATAGGCTTCATTGATGATNNGATCATGCCGGCCGTATCGGGAACTATCCTGTATTCCCATTCGAGGCCACGAAAAATTTTCCTTACCGCTTCTTCCTGCGAATTTTTTGCCAGCGCTATCTCAACAACGGGTCTTTTTATAAAACCCGGCCAACCGTTGATCCGGATAAAAGGCATGCCGATTTCTGTAAGGGTAAGAACGACAGAATTGATCAATACCGGCC
>PLCH01000646.1:3411-3592 GCA_003135585.1 Chitinophagaceae bacterium | reverse complement strand
CCCAAGGTATACCTTGTCCTAAAATTTTCGGCGCATAAAAAAGTGTCAGCTCATCTGCCAGATGCTCCTTTAATAAAGAAGTAGCAAGTTTAGCCCCGGCTTCAACCATAATATTATAAACCCCAAGCTTATAAAGATCCTTCAATAAATGGCGCAATGGAACACGGAGGCCTTTATAGAT
>PLCH01000646.1:0-3398 GCA_003135585.1 Chitinophagaceae bacterium | reverse complement strand
GTTGCAACCACAACATTATTGTCTCTATAAACTCGGGAATTGATTGCAGTGCGGAGTTTACTATCTATTACAACCCTCAATGGATCTTTTCCTTTTACATAACGTACTCCAAGGTGGGAGTCATCCTTATGAATCGTTTCAGAAGTTGTAAGAACGGCATCCGCATGGGTGCGCATGCGGTGAACCTNNTACTTGATTGACACGAACGGCAAATCTTCTGTTTTATTTTTTATAAAGACCCTATTAAGGTTCTTTGCTTTCTCTTTTAAAACTCCAATCCGGATATTGACTCCATTCTTTTTTAATTGCTTAATCCCTTTTCCACTTACTAATTGATTAGGGTCGCGCATGGCTATTACAATATCTTTAATTCCTTTTGAGATCAAAAAATTTGTACAAGGAGGAGTCTTGCCTTGAAAGCAGCATGGTTCAAGAGTTACGTATAAAATTGCATCATTTATTTGACTCTTTGTCATATTCTTCAAAACATTCACTTCAGCATGAGGCCCTCCAAAATATTGATGATAACCTTCACTAATTATTTTTCCGTTTTTAACCAAAACAGCACCGACCATTGGATTCGGGGCTACCTTTCCATAACCCTTTCGGGCCAATTCCAGTGCTCGTTGCATGAAAACCTCGTCTGTTTTTAAAACTTTAGACATTGTTCAGGAAGTGACCGAGTTTTTGTTTTTTAGTAGCCAAATACTTCTTATTTGATTTATTCGGCGAAACCTCGATCGGAACTCTCTTAACGAGTTCAAGGTTGTAACCTTCAAGCCCGATGATTTTTTTGGGGTTATTGGTCAACAATTTCATTTTTTTTACACCGCAGTGAACAAGAATTTGAGCTCCCAGTCCATATTCCCGCAAATCAGCTTTAAATCCCAATTTTTTGTTGGCTTCAACGGTATCATAACCTTCATCCTGTAATTTATAAGCTTTTATTTTATTTAAAAGACCGATTCCTCTTCCTTCCTGTCTCATATATACAAGCACCCCGGAACCGCTTTTATCAATAGCTCTCAGAGCAGCTTCCAGCTGAGGTCCGCAATCACAGCGGAGTGAATGAAACGCTTCACCCGTCNNCCCGGACTAATGTAGGCTTTGTTGACGAAATTTTTCCTTTTACCAATGCAACATGATTTTTATCGTCTATTTTATTGGAAAAAACCAAACAGCGGAAATCTCCGAAATCAGTAGGTAAAAGACATTCTGCTTCCAGTTTCACAAGACATTCACTTCTGTTGCGGTACTGAATNNGTCTTGCCATTTCTCCGTCTTCGCGAGCAATTTCACAGATGACGCCGACCGGAGAGAAACCTGCCATTTTCGCTAAATCAACAGCTGCTTCAGTATGACCTGCTCTCACCAACACACCTCCGTCTTTCGCGATTAATGGAAAAATATGTCCTGGTCTGTGAAAATCACCGGCCTTTGATCGATTACTCGCAAGTGCCAGAACAGTTTTAGCCCTGTCAGAAGCGGAAATCCCTGTAGTAGTTCCTTTCTGGACATCTACAGAAACGGTAAAATTCGTACGAAGCTGTTCGGTGTTTTTCTCTACCATTGGAGGAAGACCCAGACGTTCGGCCGAAGAAGGAATTAAAGGAACACAAATAAGACCTCTTCCTTCTTTTGCCATAAAATTAATGGCGTTAGGCGTAACTGCNNGACATTTTACCGGCTTTAAGGTCGCTAATCGCTTCTTCAATTGCTGAAAAAGATTTCATAGGAATGAGATAAACGCAAAGCAGAACAATCTTATCTGAAATCTCAAGATTGTCCAACTATGCATTTTGAAAACTAGAGAGAAAAACGGCTGAAACGCACGATTTTAATATTCTCACCCATTCTGGTTTGAGCGTCCATTAAAACTTGTTCGATGGACATCTCGGGGTTCTTCACAAATTCTTGCTTCAAAAGCGCGTTTTCTTCGCGGAATTTTTTCTCTTTACCGACCAAAATATTATCAATCATTTTATCGTTTTTGCCTTCGTTTTTAAGTTGCTCAGTCCAGATTTCACGTTCCTTTTCCAAAAGTTCGTGAGAAACTTCATCCGGTGAAATATTCAGAGGATTCATTGCCGCAACGTGCATGGCAATATCATAAGCCAGACTTTTAAAATCATCGGTTTTTGCGACGAAATCTGTCTCGCAGCCAAGCTGAAGTAATACGCCCAGACGCGCGTTGCCATGGATATAAGAGGCAACAACTCCCTGGCTTGTTGAACGCACGGAACGTTCAGCGGCTTTTGATTCGCCCTTTTTACGAAGATATTCAACAGCTTTTTGCAAATCGCCGTTCGTTTCTTCCAGAGCTTTTTTACAACCCATCATCGAAACGCCCGTCATTTCGCGGAGCTCTTTGATTTGATCTAATGATACAGCCATGACAAAAGAAGTTAGAGAGATAAGAAAAGGATAGATAGAGATGAAACTTATTGTTGAGCTGGAGGAGTCGGAGCCGGAGGAACAGCTGGTGGCGGATTTTGAATAGTTTCCGCAGGAGGTTGAGTCTGATCAGGCGCTGGCATTTGTTGATCGGCTGGAGGAGTTTGAGAAGGTTCCTGTCCGGTAATAGCCTGAGTGGCTACGTTCGTAAACATGTCGATCGGAAGCATATCCGCGATGTTACCGAGCACCGGAGTTTTCCACCAATTTCCCGTAATCGCCTGATATATTGAGAAAATTCCGATAACAAACATTCCCAATTGTACAAGTCCTCCAAGAATCGGACCAAGCGGAGGAAGAATAATATAAAGGAAAATCGAAAAGAAGAAGATCAAAAAAATCAAAAGGCCCTGTCTTCCATGAAGTTTCACGAATTCGCTCTTAGGTTTAATAAGAAAAGCAACCAGAGCAATCATCGGAATATATGAGAGAGCTGCCCAAATTTTTTCATCTTGAGCAACAGGAGGCTGAGGTTGAGTAGGTTTAGCAGTCAAAAGTTGTTTTGCCTGACCAAAAAGCTGACCGGCTTGGCCGGTTACCTGACTTGCTTGTCCCATANNGTGCCTGCTGTGCAGCTTGTTGTGATTGCTGCTGAGCCTGATCCATCATCGATGGAGCTGGTGTTTGGTCTTGAGGTTGAGATTGATTTTGCGCTGTAGCCGGAACTTGATTTTGGCTTCCGGTTGCAGGCTGTTGTGGCGAAGGAACGGTATCAGCCATTGCTGGTAAGCTAAATATTACATGAATTAACGAGTACCCTTACCTTCTAATATACCATATTTTAGTTTCTGAATCAAATAGGTAAGTGACTTCACTGCGTCATCATTACCTGGAATAGGATAGTTCACTCCATCAGGGTTAGCATTGGAATCAACAATCCCTACAACCGGAATCTTCATTTTATTGGCTTCATTAACAGCAATACGGTCTCTTAAAGCATCAAC
>PLCH01000129.1 GCA_003135585.1 Chitinophagaceae bacterium | reverse complement strand
GTAAGTAACCAAAATTTTTTTAATTTTTCTTAAAAGCTGCAAAATGAGAAAATCTAATTGCTATTTTAGCAGGATCGGGTATATTCTGGGTCTGCAACTCTTTTGTTTAGCGGCCACCCATGGCCAAAGTGAAAATACCTACGCTTACAACCGCAACAAATCATTTATTCAGCAAGAAAATTTTCAAGGCCATTCAGCCAGATCGAATGAGACTGTCCCGAGACAATCTTTGTCAGACTTTTCAAAAGGATTGAATGTTTTAAATAACGAAATACCTGCCAGTATTATTTCGGGCAAGGTTACTACAAGTGATGGGAGCCCCGCTGTCAGAGTTACCGTTTTTATCAAAGGGACAAAAAAGGGAACCTCCACTAATAATGAGGGTGTTTTTACCATTGATGCCAAAAAGGGAGATATACTTGTTTTTTCATTTGTTGGTTTTCAAACCAAAGAGGTCATGGTGGGTGATGAGACCACCCTAAATGTTATATTGACCGCTGCTAATCAGGAATTGAATACAGTGGTGGTAACCGCCCTGGGGATTAAAAAACAAGCAAGGGCAATTGGATATTCGACCACACAAATTGATGGTTCAAAATTTACGGAATCACGCGAGACAAATATAGGGAATGCCCTAACAGGCCAGATAGCCGGCGTAAGCGTCGCAGGTGTTTCAACCGGTCCCTACGGTAGCAGCAGGGTACTTATCAGGGGGAACTCATCGTTAACGGGCAACAACCAGCCTTTATATGTAGTTGACAATATTCCTTATGATAATAGCAACCAGGGAAATGCAGGGATGTGGGGCGGAGCGGACTATGGCGATGGGCTAACCAATATAAATCCGGACGATATAGAAAGTATAACGGTTTTGAAGGGAGTTGCAGCCACCGCACTATACGGCTACCGCGGTGGAAACGGGGCTATTCTAATCACAACCAAATCAGGAAACAGATCTAAAGGGATTGGGGTAGAGGTCAACAATAACCTGACTTTTAGCAATTTTATTGATGAAAGAGATTATCAATATGTATATGGCCAGGGTAGTCTGGGTGTAAAACCGACCAATATCACAACAGCTAATGCCACGACCGAACAAAGCTGGGGGGCTAAAATTGATGGGTCGGATGCTGTTAATTCCTTTGGAAATCATTACAATTACAGCGCAGTAAAGGATAATTTTAAGAATTTCTTCAAGACGGGGCTGAACAACCAGACCTCGGTCGCTTTAATGGGTTCGAATGATAAGGGACATTTTCGTTTGGGTCTCTCCAATTTATACCTGAATTCCAATGTACCTAATTCCGACATGAAACAACAGGGTATAAATTTTAATACTACTTATAATGTCACTCCCAAACTTCAGTTTACACTTACGGCCAATTATTTATTTGAAGATGTAAAGAACAGGGCGTCTTTTTCTGACGCACCCGGGAACCTTATTGCATCCAACCAATTTATCGCCAACACCTATGATATCCGGTGGTTAAAAGCCAGGGTGGATTCCAACCGCAATGAACTGCTTCCCGGTAACCAGGATATTTATTTTGAAAACCCCTATTTCATAGCCTATAATGATCTGAACCAGACCAATCGTAACCGCCTGACTGCTGGCCTGACTGTTAAATATAATTTATTGGATTGGTGGTATGTACAGGGATCCCTTACCAGGGATGGTTATATTTTTAATACAAAGCAGGTTACTCCCAACGGGGTCCAATATTCAAATGCAGGTGGAGGAAATATCAGTANNCAGAAATAAACCAGCACGAGCTGGATGGCAATATTTTAACGGGCATCAATAAAAAGATCGGGAAGAATTTTGCATTGAATGCCGCAGTAGGGGCTTATTCACAGGATAATGTTTGGAAATCCTTTAGTGGTGGTGGCGGCCCGTTTGTCATCCCATATTTCTACAGTATTTCCAATGTATCTTCCAAGCCCTTCAATTATGGGTTTAGCCATTCGCGCGTTAATTCTGTTTATGGCAATGTTGACGTTGGCTTTAAAGATTTTTTATTCCTTTCGGTAACAGGTAGAAATGACTGGTTTTCGGTATTAAATCCAAAGACAAATAATTATTTTTATCCTTCCATTTCCGGAAGTTTTGTTTTCTCTGATGCTTTCAACATGCCTTCGTGGCTAAATTTCGGAAAACTAAGGGCTTCCTATGGAGGTTCTTCCAATACAGGTGCTGCCAATGCCTACGAGACTTTGCTGACTTACGGTTTACAGGGGTATACTACCAATGGCCAGGCTGTTGGCTTTGTGGTAAACGGCAGCATACCCAATCAGGCACTAAGACCGGTAAGTATTCAGGAGGAGGAGGTGGGTTTCAATTTAGAGTTTTTAAATAGCCGTTTGGGGATTGATCTGGCATTGTATAATAAAAACACCACGGATGATATAGTCAATGTGTCTGTTTCAGGTACTTCCGGATATGGAACCAATGTCATAAACGTTGGTAAAATGAGAAACAGGGGTATCGAAGTATTATTGACAGGAACGCCCATCAAATCCAGAGATTTTGCATGGAATGTTTCCTGGAATTTTGCTTACAATGCCAATAGGGTACTTTATCTGGCAGGTAAAAATTACCTGAGTCTCGATGTTCCAAGAAACGGGGATGCAAGTATAAGAGCGGTTGTGGGTCTGCCTTATGGACAGATCGTAGGGTATAAGTATAAAAGAAATTCCGCTGGGAGCATCGTATATGATACTGCCGGCCTTCCATTAGCTTCAAATGGCGTTCTGCCTTTCGGATCTGGTGTTTATGATAAAACCGGTGGTTTAACAAATGATTTCCATTACAAGGATCTTACTCTTTCTTTTTTGATAGATTATAAATTTGGAGGCAAATTATATTCTGGAACCAATCTGATTCTTTACTCCGATGGATTGCAAAAAGGTACGTTGCAAGGAAGGGAGACCGGCTTTATTGGTAAAGGAGTTACTGAAGATGGCCATCCCAATACAAAAGTGGTTATCACCCAAAATTATTTTGGAGCCATTGCAGCGGGTTCAAATAATATAGATGAGCAATTTGTGTACGATGCCAGCTTTATTAAGTTACGATCCTTAAGTCTTACCTACAATTTGCCAAAGTCTCTGTTAAAGTCTGGGTTTATTAAGGGGTGTAGTTTATCACTGGTTGGCCGTAACCTGGCTATCCTGTTGAAACATACCCCCAATATTGATCCCGAATCGACCTATAATAATACAAATGCCCAGGGTCTTGAATTGTCAGGATACCCGTCCGTAAGAAGTTATGGATTTAATTTAAATGTTAAATTCTGATGTTCTTTAAATTTATTAATTTATTAAAATTATCAGTCATGAAGCGAAATATTTTCATTATTGCAATTGTTGTGGCGGGTTTGTTTTTTTCAGGGTGCCATAAAAACTTTGAATCGATCAATACGGATCCCGAGCACCTGACAGCTGTTAATATGAATTACATCTATCTTTTTACCGCTGCAGAATTGATTACTTCCGGAAACAGTGATGCGAATGCTTATGAAGATTGGCGCAATAACCTTATTTATGCCTCCTGTATGATTCAGCATTTATCATCCACCTTTTCCTATTGGGGCGGGGATAAATACACCTATAATGCCGGTTACAATTCAGCCTATTGGGAACAGAATTATGGCGACCCGGTTAAAAATATACAGGAGGTTATAGCACATGTAAAGAGCGATCCGGCCCAGGCAAATTTTTACAATATCGCAAGAATATTCAAGGTGTTTATGTTCCAGCGGATTACCGATATGTATGGGGATTGCCCCTATTCCCAGGCAGGACTGGGTTATATTGGAGGGATTACAACCCCAAAATATGACAAACAAAAAGATATATATGCGGACATGCTCAATGAACTCCAGGATGCTGCTACAAAACTTGATGCATCGGCACATAACACGGTTGGCGGGTCAGATATTATTTACAGGGGGGATGTAAATGCATGGAAGAAATTTGCATACTCTGAGATGCTTAGACTGGGAATGAGAATGGTTAAGGTTGACCCTGCCAACGCACAAAAATGGACGCAGGCCGCTATTGCAGGCGGGGTTATGAAAAGCAATGATGATAATGCCGCGTATAGCCATCATGGATATATTCAAAGCACTCCAACGGTATACGGGACCGCACTAGTACTTGATGGCGTTGATCCAAATGCCAGCCGCCTAAGCAAGACATTTGTCGATTTCCTAAACAGTACAGCTGATCCGCGGCTGTCCTATTTTGGAACAGTATCTACTGACCCCACCAATACAGATCCTACCAGTGCTGTAAGTCTGGGGGACACTACTACGTCCATGCAGCTTGGCCAGCCCAATGGGTTTGACAATGGGGGTGGTGCTACCGATATCGTTAATGCGCCGGGGTATCCGGGGAACCAAAATTTATATTCCATTGTAAACCGTAATACTTTTGCACGATATGATGCTCCGACTTATTTTATTACCTATGCTGAAACGGCCCTTCTGGAAGCAGAAGCTGCCGTGAGAGGATGGGATACCGGAGATCCTGCTGTCTATTATGCCGCTGGGGTTACCGCAGCCATGAAGCAATTTGATCAAATGGCTTCCCTGGAAGGTGCAAGCCCTGCAGCTTTTCCCGCAATTAGCGATGCGGCTGTTGCTGCTTATCTTTCAGCCAATCCATTTAAGCCGACCGATGCTTACAATCAGATTAACACACAATATTGGGTGGCTACCTTTATGGATGAATATGAAGCCTGGATAAACTGGAGAAGAAGTGGCTTCCCAGTTTTGACACCTATAAGCAACTACCCCGGTAATGTTACCGGTGGCACTATCCCAAGAAGGTTCACCTACAGCACTTCGGAAGTGTCAGCGAATTCTGAAAACTACAATGCGGCAGTTGCCGGTCTTTCGGGTGGTGATAAAATGACTTCCCGTGTTTGGTGGGATGTCCCATAATAAAGGTTTATGTAATTTTTTTAAGCTGCCCCGGTAAAAGGGGCAGCTTGTTTTCGTCCATACTGAAAAGAAATACCAAGACGGTTCCCCTTCTGCTTTATTTACTATCATTCCTATCTTTGTATGTTGTGTTAAAAAGGGCTTGCTTTATATCGTTTTTATTTCTGCAATTGTGTATTCAATTGAAGGCGCAGGGGGACAGCACTCTATTTAAGTTGTTGACACCTAAAGAAACCGGTATAGATTTTAACAACGTTATTAAAGAAAATGAGGGCCTGAACGTTTTGGCCTACGAATATTTTTATAATGGGGGAGGAGTGGCCATCGGTGATATCAATAATGACGGCCTACCCGATATTTATTTCAGCGGAAACTTAAAGCCCAATCGGTTATACCTAAATGAAGGTAATTTCCATTTTAAGGATATAACGGCGCAGGCCGGAGTCGCCGGAAGAAAGGGTGATTGGAAGACGGGGGTTACTATGGTAGACATCAATGGCGATGGGTTGCTTGATATTTATGTTTGCTATTCTGGCAAGGGGCCAGGCAAAACCAGAAAAAATGAATTGTACATCAATAATGGAGACCTGAGTTTTACCGAAAAAGCGAAACAATATGGTCTGGATGATTCTTCCTGTTCCACACAAGCCATTTTTTTTGATTATGATGGGGATGGCGACCTGGATATGTACCTGCTCAACCACAACATCAAAGCATTCAAAAATGTCGGGATACATTACCTGAAAAACGACTATGATTCTCTTGCAGCCGATAAATTATATAGAAATGATAATGGTCATTTTGTGGATGTTAGTAAGGAGGCGGGAATCAGCGGCAACCCTATCAGTTTTGGACTGGGGGTGGCCGTGGCCGATGTGAACAATGACGGGTGGCCCGATATTTATGTTTCCAATGATTATACGGAACAGGATTATCTCTATATCAATAATGGCAACGGCAGTTTCACAGAACAGGAATTTAACATGCTAAGCCATTTGTCAGAATTTTCAATGGGCAATGAAATTGCCGATTTCAACAACGATGGTCTGGTGGATATCCTTACCCTGGATATGCTCCCAGAAGATAACAGACGTCAGAAATTGCTACAGGCTCAGGAAAATTATGAGCTATACAATTATATGGCAGAAAATAAGTTCCACTACCAATTTATGCGTAACATGCTGCACTTGAACAACGGTAACGGAACATTTAGCGAAATCGGCCAACTGGCCGGAATTTCAAACACTGATTGGAGCTGGGCTCCTCTAATGGCAGACTTCGACAATGATGGTTACAAGGATCTGTATATCACCAACGGATATCTGCGCGATTATACCAACAAGGATTTTTTGAAATTTTGGGGAGATTACATTTTAAAACAGGCGATCAGTCATGACAGTGTAAAATACNNTTTCAAAAGAATGGGGCCTCGCCCAGCCCGTACTTTCGAATGGCGCCGCCTATGCTGATCTTGACAATGACGGCGATTTGGACCTGGTAGTCAATAATATCAACAGCCCGGCTTTTGTCTATCGCAATGAAACCAGTGAACGAACCCATAATCATTTTCTCAATATCAATTTCAAGGGAAAAGGCATGAATACAAAAGGATTGAACGCTAAGGTTTATTGC
>PLCH01000634.1 GCA_003135585.1 Chitinophagaceae bacterium | reverse complement strand
CCATCTAATTAATTTAAATAATTTCACAACTTTTCGTAAAAAAACAATCATAAATTTAAAATTGTTTAAGCTTTTTCTATTTTTTGCCCTTGTCATATACTGTGGTAACTTGCGCTTCGTTTCCTTTTTGAAAGACTTCAAAAATCATGACAGACCTATTTCAATTTGATCCAAACGCTACCAGTAATCCCAAAAACAATATTTTCGGTCTTCCTTTTACAGAAGAAAGCTCCTTGCTGGTGATCCTGCCGATTCCTTGGGAGGTAACGGTTAGTTACGGTGCCGGTACTTCCCGTGCAGCTGATCATGTTTTCAATGCCAGTATGCAGGTCGATGTATTTGACGCGGAAATGAAAAATTCCTGGCAAAAAGGCTTTTATATGCGTCCGGTTGATAAAAAAGTGCTGATGAAAAGCGATTACCTGCGAAATGAGGCTGAATTGTACATCGATTACATTTCAAAAGGTGAGATAGTTGAAAACAACAGCTTTATGTGCAAGTCCCTAAAGGAAATCAATGAGGGGAGTATCATATTAAATAAATGGGTTTACGATCAAACAGCAGATTTGCTTGGCCGGGGGAAATTGGTCGGATTGCTTGGAGGTGACCATAGTGTTCCATTCGGTTATTTTAAAGCAATTGCGGAAAAGCATGGAGACTTTGGAATACTTCAAATAGACGCACATTGTGATCTGCGTAAGTCCTATGAAAGTTTTATGTATAGTCACGGCAGTGTAATGTATAACGCGTTGAATGAAATCCCGCAATTGAAAAAATTGGTGCAGATCGGAACACGGGACTACAGCCAGGAAGAGTGGGATTTTATCTGCAATAGTAACTACAGGGTTATCACTTATTTCGATAAGGACCTAAAAGAACGGCAATTTGAAGGTCAAACCTGGAAACGAATCACCCAGGAAATTATCGATCATTTACCGGATAAGGTCTATATCAGTTTTGACATAGACGGATTAGATCCTAAACTCTGTCCTCATACGGGAACCCCCGTTCCCGGCGGATTTGAAACCGAACAAGTATTTTACCTCATCAAAAATATCATTCAAAGCGGCCGGAAGTTTATAGGCTTCGACCTGGATGAGATAGGCGTCGGAGGCGATGATGACCTGGATGCCAATGTAGGCGCCAGGGTCCTGTGGAAGTTATGCAATATGCTGGTGACCAGTAACAGCTGATTTTCCCCGCCAAATTTGAATAATGCATTACCAATACGTAGTAATCCTTAAAAGAGACAATGAGAAGTATATTGACAGGATCAGTATTTTTCTTTGCCTTATTTCAATGCTGGCTTTTATTTTTGAACAAATCAGGTCGGCGCATTTTAATTTCTTTCTCAGTTTCGCGGCCTTGATGATTGGAGCAGGAGTTATCATTAACCTTATTGGCTCCCGAAAAAAAAACGGGCGGATCCGCTACAAGACCTGGCTGCTTCTTTCGGGAATCTTCTGGATCGGGATGCCCCGTCTGCAATGGCTTTCAATATTTTATTTTGCAATGGCCTTCATGGAATACCAGGCCAAATATCCGCTGGAAATTGGTTTTTCAAATGATGAGATCGTACTAAACACTTTATTCAAAAAAATATACCGGTGGCCAGATCTCAACAACGTCGTCTTGAAAGACGGGCTCTTGACTATGGATTTCAAAAATAACAGGCTTTTTCAAAAAGTGGCTTTCGACGAGGATGAAATGGACGCTGATGAAGCAGAATTTAATGCATATTGTCAGCGTCAATTATCTTCAGCGAATAAAATTCCTTCATAGTTTCCATTGGAAACGGGTTATTTTGGTCGCTCCTGGATCGATATTCGTTTTTTTTTATTCGCCTTCCCTCTATCCGGACTCCTGAGTTCAGAAAAAGAGGTTAAACGGAAGAAAATCACGATTTTTGCAGGCTATGCAAGCACTCAAAGGATCACCTTATATTTTATACTCAAATGGAAAAGGGAAGATATTTGAGGATACCAGTTTGTATGCGAGTGGCCGGAGTGGCTGGGATGCGTTGCCGGTTCCACTGGAGGATTGGATCGATTTGCCGGAGGGCGGGTCTTTATATGAGTTGCCAGGCAGGCGGGGCATTGGAATAGACGTGAACAGCGGTGAAATGCGTTTGTGTGATAAGGGATGGGCCGTGGCGGCTTTCATTCCACCTGCGTATACGGGCCTTTACCTGGCAGCCTACGAATCAGGTCACGACGCACCCACCCTTCCTCTTTTCTGTTATACCGCTGCCGGTTGGTTTGAAGGAAAATTCTGTGTGCCGGCAGTGCGCATTGAACAGGATATACGTCAGGAATCCCGGGGTTATGACGACAATACCATCCTTAAGGGAGTGGAGAGAAATAAAAATGCCTTTCCTCAAAATCGACTTGTCAAACATCTGGCTGACAATTGTTGTCTTACCTATAACTGTCCTGCCGCCAGAAACTATTTCATGGGGCGTTGGGAATGTCCTGTTCCTTCTTCACCGGCCTGTAACGCAAATTGCATTGGCTGCATCTCATTTCAGCCCCAGGAAGAAAGTATTCCTTCTACCCAGGACCGCTTTTCATTCCGGCCAACCGCGAAAGAAATTGCAGAATTCACAGTTCCTCATTTGCAGATGGCCCCTTATCCCATTGTCAGCTTTGGACAAGGTTGTGAAGGAGAGCCGCTGCTTATGTGGGAAACCATTCGGGAAGCCATTCTTGAAATGCGAAAACATACCGACCGGGGAAGCATCAACATGAATACAAACGGGTCGAAACCTGCGGCAGTAAGAGCCTTGTGTGAAGCAGGCCTGAACTCAATCCGCGTCAGTACAAATTCCGCAAGAAAACCTATTTACGAAGCATATTACCGCCCCAATAATTATCNNTTCGAAGATATAATAGCCAGTTTGAAAGAAGTTCGCAGCTTTGGCGGTTGGGCCTCTATCAATTATTTTATTTTCCCGGGCATGACTGACAGCGTGGAAGAATACAAGGCATTGCGCAAGCTGATAAAAGAAACCGATCTCACCATGATACAACGGCGAAATTTCAATATTGATCCGGATTGGTACCTCGGAAGGATCGGCGTAACGGAAACAGGAGAATTCCTTGGAGTAAAACAATTGATGGAATTGATACACGATGAATTTCCCNNCCCTCCAATTGAAAGAATAAAAGGAGACTTCGAAATGGATTTCGCGCACTAGATCGCGTTGTTAAATTAGGTGGATGAATTATCTTTAGCGCTATGAGACGCGCCCGGCAGGCAGGCATCTATCCCGGAATGGCTTTGGCAGTACNNATCTTATGGTCCGGTAACTTTATTGTTGCCAGAGGAATTTACAGGCAGCTTCCTCCGATTAGCCTTGCGTTCTACCGGTGGATTACGGCGACCCTTATCATAGCCCCGTTTGCGTTTAAAAAATTTAAGGAAGAGAAACCAATCGTCTCCCTGCACTGGAGATATTTTTTCTGGGTAGCTCTGTGGGGGATCGCCCTGTTTAACACATTTGTATATATAGCAGGCCATTATTCACCCGCCATCAATCTGGCAATGATAGGCACGACTTCTTCTCCTGTTTTCTCCATTATTCTGGCGGCTATTTTTCTAAGGGAGAGNNGCGTGGGATTGTGCATTTGCATAACCGGAATCCTGGTATTATTATCATCCGCCAGCCTAAGCAATTTATTGTCTTTTCGATTCTCAACCGGTGATTTATTTATTTTAACCGGAGCATTTTGTTTTGCTGTATACAGTGTACTGGTCAAAAAAAAACCAGCCTCCATTTCAACCACGAATTTTCTATTCCTTACTTTTTTGTTGGGCACTTTACTTTTGTTTCCGGCTTGGCTTTGGGAGCTAAGCTTTGCACATCCTGTCCGGTGGACTATAAATCTTTTCTTTATTATTCTCTACCTTGGAGGAGGGGCTTCAGTATTAGCCTATCTCTGCTGGAATATGGCTATAGCACGGCTGGGCACAGCAAGGACCGCGTTGTTTGGAATCCTTATTCCTATTTTCAGTAGCATGGAAGCCAGTTCCATCCTGGGTGAAAAAATCACTGGAATTCATGTGGTAAGCCTGATCTTAGTTATTGGGGGCCTGGTAATCGCAAATTTATATTCGGAAAAATGAAAAAAGTTATCATTATCGGGGCCACTTCGGGAATAGGCAGGGAACTGGTAAAATTATATGCAAAGTCGGGAGCTTTGGTGGGAGCCACAGGTCGCAGAGGGGATTTACTCTATACCCTGCAACTTGAATACCCAAACAATGTCCTGACGGAATGTTTTGACGTTACCAGCCAGGAAAACATTGCCCATTTGGAACTGCTGATCACCAAAATGAACGGCGTAGACCTGCTCCTCTACAACGCAGGTTATGGTGAACCCAGCGATAAGCTGGATTGGGAAATCGACAGGAAAACGGTAAACACGAATGTGAACGGATTCCTCACACTTGTCAATTATATGTTTAACTATTTTGAACACCAGGGCTATGGCCATATCGCAGCCACTTCCTCGATAGCGTCCATTCGCGGCAGCAGCAGGGCCCCCGCTTACAGCGCGAGCAAAGCATTTATGAGCACTTATATGGAAGGATTGTACATAAAAGCAAAAAAAAGGAATGTTTCAGGAAACGCTGAAAAAAAAATCGTGATTACAGATATTCAGCCGGGATTTGTAAGAACGAAAATGGCCAACGGATACGGAAAGTTTTGGGTTGCGCCTGTAAAAAAAGCTGCCAGCCAGATATTTACTGCCATAGAACATAAGAAATGGAGAGTGTATATCACGCATCGATGGTGGCTTATTGCCAAACTGATGAAATGGATGCCCGAATTCATTTATATCAGGATTGGATGAATAATTAACATTTTCTGGACCAGGTTCGGGCAATTAGCATGCATTTGCATCGTTACAACCAAACAATTGTTATTTTCGCATGGTGAATCAGTCCTATCTTACCAATAATTTTGAATCGCAGAAGAATGTAAAGGCCACCGCGTATACCCTTCTTATATGTCTGGTCCTGGCCTTTATTCTATTATTTGTGACATGGACACTTCCGGCCAATGTTCCCCCTGTTGTCGAGGACGGCATCGAAGTAAATCTGGGTAACAGTGATCAGGGCTTGGGCACACGCCAGCCTTTTTTACCTGGCAAACCTTCTTCGCAGGATCAGCAGAAGTATACCCNNGCCAAGGACGTAGAGACCAACGACAAAGAAGCCGACGTGCCGGCGATTAAAAAGCCAGCCGTCACTAAACCGGATGCAACCAAAATTCCGGATAAAGATCCTCTAAAAAGCAGACCGATAAAACAGGTAGAACCCGTCACAGTTCCCACGCCTGCACCACCAAAGCCAAAAGCGGTTTTTCACGGGGTCAATGGAAACGGCAAAGGTGGAAATGATGCGGACAATTTTAAGCCGGGGGCCAATCAGGGAATCGCAGGTGGCCACGGTGACCAGGGACGTCCCGGAGGAGACCCAAATTCTGCCAACTACAGCGGTGGAGGCCGGGGCAACTCCGGGGTGAGCATTTCAAAAGGTTTACAGGGCAGACGTATAACCGGTCTTCCGTCATTTACAGACGATTTTAATGATAATGCAAAAGTTGCCGTTGATATACATGTCAATGCCAACGGAAATGTGGAAATCGCAGAATACCAACCCAGGGGTTCAACCNNGTAAAATTCAATCCCACCGGTGAGGAATCCGTTGGGACCATCGTCTTCAATTTTCGTCTGAAAAATTAAGAATTTCTGACCCCTTTCCTTCCCTTACAATTTTGTAAACTTGCAAAAACTTACTATGTCGACAAGTATAAAATGCCCTAGTTGTGGGCACCAGTTCCCGATCGAAGAGGCAGTTTCAGAAGAGTATAAAAAG
>PLCH01000477.1 GCA_003135585.1 Chitinophagaceae bacterium | reverse complement strand
GGTAAAGACGATACGGTAAAAAGCTTTAAACCCAAGACGCTGAAGCGTTTTTATAAAAACTGGTATCGCCCGGACCTGGAGGCTGTAATAGTAATAGGGGACATCGAACCTGCATTTGCAGAACAGGAAATCATCAAACATTTCAGCCAGTTTAAAAACCCGGCTCACGAGAGACAAAGACCGGCCAGCATTCCCATCGCAGATAGGAAAGGAAATGAAAGCATGGTTCTCACTGACAAAGAACAACCTTATACAATATTGCAGGTATACAATAATTTTGAAAAAGAAAAAAAGGTCATCACCTGGGCGGATTACAGGGAGACCATTGTGGAAGGATTGTTTAGTTCCCTAATCAATCAGCGCTTGAATGAAATCACCCAGCAGGCCAACCCGCCCTTTNNCCGGCAATACTTCTTTTCTGAGGGGTCACCGGGCATTCACCACTTTTGCCGTTTTAAGTGATAAGCCGGTGAAAGAGGCCATCGATTCCCTGGTTACCATGATGGAAAGGGTTAAGAAATATGGATTTCTTCCCTCTGAATTGGAAAGGGCAAAAAGCAATCTCCTTAATCAAACCGAAACGGCTTTCAAAAATAAGGACAAAACCGAGTCCGGCCGTTTGGTTGATGAATACAAAAATCATTACCTCACAGCCTCACCCATTACGGGTATTGATAAACGATATGAGTTTATTCAGCAGGTGTTGCCCGGCATCAGCTTGCAGGAAGTAAATGGATTGACCCTGAAAATGGACAGCAAACCTGGGAAATTTGTATTGTTGACGGCACCGGAAAACNNAGGAATTACTTAACCTGGTAGCTGCAGCACACCAACTGCCTGTGAATCCTTATCAGGAAAAAGTGATTGCTAAATCATTAATGGATGAGCCTCCCCCAGCCGGAAAAATATTGCATGAAACGGGCAATTCGGCATTGGGCACCACAGACCTGGAACTGACAAATGGGGTTACGGTAACGATCCGGCCAACAGGTTTTAAAAACGATGAAATTAAAATGGATTCATGGCGATGGGGCGGGTCAAGAAATTTTGATCTGTCGAATCGGCAAAATGCTGAAAATGCCGCCTATCTCATCCAGACCATGGGGGTTAAGGATTTTTCATCTATTGACCTTCAAAAATTTTTGGCGGGCAAAACCATTGATGTTTTGCCATATATCAATTCTTATGATGAGGGGATTCAGGGCAATAGCAGTGTCAAAGACTTTGAAACATTTTTGCAATTGGTAAATCTGTATTTTACCCGCCCAAGAAGAGATGAGAAATTATTTCAGTCATACATAAATTCCCAAAAAGCTTTTGTACAAAATATATTGGCAAATCCCAACGCTTATTTTGAAGACACGGTTTCCAAAATTGAATTTAATAACAATCCATGGGCGGGGGGAATAGCAAAAGCCTCCGATTTTGACAAGATCAACCTGGATACGGCTTTATCTATTTACAGAAATATTTATGGCAATGCCTACGGCATCCACTTTACTTTCGTAGGGAACCTGGATATCGCAAAAACAAAACCACTGATCGAAACCTATTTGGGAAGCTTGCCGGCATCTCCCAAGGAAAATAAGTTTTCGGACCGCGGTATAAGGCCGGTAAATGGAATAAAGGAAGTCAACATAAAAAAAGGCGCGGACAAAAAAAGTCTGGTGAATATAATCTTCAATGGAGAGGCTCCCTACAGCCAGCAAGAGGAATTAAAGCTAAAAGCATTGACAGATGTATTAAATATCAAGATCATTGAACAATTGCGGGAAGAAATGAGCGGAATCTACGGTGGAGGCCTGCGGGGCAGTTTAGAAAAAAGGCCATACAATCATTATTCTGTTACGCTTAGTTTTCCCTGCGCTCCCGAAAATGTAGATAAATTGATAAAGGCAGCCTTTGATATTATCAGGGCTGCCCAGGAAAAGGGTATTGAACAGAAAGACCTTGATAAAGTCAAGGAGACTTTGAAAAAACAGAACCAGGACCAAATGAAACAAAATGATCATTGGTTGGACGGGCTTAGTTTTGCATGGATCGAAAGGAATGACCCGATGTGGATATTGAATTATTCAAATAGCGTGGATGCCTTGACGGTCCTGGATATTCAGGAGGCCGCAAAAAAGTATTTCAACATGCAGAATTACCTAAAAGCAGTTTTGAACCCTGAAAAATAAAACCCAGGGAAAGTTTTCTTAAAGGTCCCGTCCACTTGTTTGAAGGGACCTTTTAATGTAGGTAGTAACTCGGTTATTGCTTAGGATTCAGAGCTTGTTTTATTCTTTCCAAAACGTCCTGCAGATGATACCTGCTCAACTTATCAGTTGTTTGGGGAATTGCCGCGGCAATTTGGTTTTTCAATTCATTTAAATTCGCCCTTGCAATCGAAGGGACATCTGTATTTTTTATATCGCCGCCAAAATCNNGGAGTAATGATTGGGGTGCATTTAACAGGTTTATCACGTCGTCGACATATGCCTTTTGAAGATTTCTTCGGAAAACATCGATTGGCTTTTTAAAATCCAGTTCACTCCATATTCCTTTTTTTACATCCTCCATTAATTCTTCAGGACCATAAGTAGTCTGTTTGCCGAAACGGGCCGAGCTTGTTGACATTCTGAATAAGCGGCCCGAGGAAAGCAAACTGCCTAAGACATTTGCCTGAATGGTTCCCATNNTAGCCGGATTGCTTATTTTATTGAGGATATCCTTATCCAACAGCCAATCGGGGGTTTTAAATAATTGTGTATTCAGAAAAACAACAGCTTCTTTTTGAATTGCTTTTGGAACAGGTTCATAGACGTTGCCGGCTTGTTCCACACTCTTTAAGGTTTCGTAGATACCTCCCACATTTTTAGTGACATGATTCATATACCGGCCGTATTGGCCAATTAGCTCCCCGTAAATTTGCTCAAGGTTGTCATACCTGTCTGCCTCTTCCTTTGTCCATAGCGGGAGATTGGGCAGGATACGTTTCAGGTTCTTGATTCCATATTCGCTTGCCTTCATGTTATTGTCACCCAGGTCTTCGGTTTGTGCTCGCGGGTCAAAATTCTGACCTTCTCCGCCAAACCAAAGGCGGGAATTTGCGGAAAGGCTGTCAATGATCCATTTATTGAGGATTTTTTTATCCTCTTCTTCGTCCTTTGTACCATCAATTGGTTTGTAACCCCATTGAATTGCCCATTCATCATATTCCCCTATCCTGGCATACAGGCCTTTGGGGCTTATATTGTCTTCCGGTTGTGCTACATAGTTAAACCGTGCATAATCCATGATGGAAGCAGTATGTCCATTGGCTTCCACCCAGGCTTTATCCCTGAGTTTCTCGACCGGTGTTCTACTGCTGCTGCCCATATTGTGACGAAGGCCCAAGGTATGTCCCACTTCATGAGAAGAAACAAAACGCACAAGGGTGCCCATGAGTTCATCATCAAATTTCATCTTTCTTGCGCGGGGATCCACCGCAGCGGTCTGAATCATGTACCAGTCGTGCAATATTTTCATGACATTGTGATACCACCCGATATGAGTTTCAAGGATTTCGCCACTTCGCGGATCTGCTTCATTGGGACCATAGGCGTTTTCGATGTCGGAAGCAAAATAGCGGATGACTGAAAAACGCGCATCTTCAAGGCTCATGGTGGTATCATTTTCAGGCCATTCCTTTCCTATGATTGCGTTTTTGAATCCTGCTTTTTCAAATGCTTTTTGCCAGTCGTTGATACCGGCAATTAAGAAGGGACGCCATTTTTTGGGCGTGGCGGGATCGAGATAATAGACAAGTTGTTTTTTGGGTTCTACCAATTCACCCCGTTTCCATTTTTCAATATCTTCTTCCCTCGGCTCCAGTCTCCAGTGGTGTATGAAAGTGGAAGTTTCTGTTTTTTGCTGGTCATCGGAGTAAACCGTATAGTTACTTGCAAAATAACCAACCCTTGAATCATAGGGGCGTTTATGCAAGGGAATTCGCGGAAGCAGGATAAATGAGTTATTCAATTCCATGGTTACGGATCCTGATGCTTCGGCAGCCGGAAGGCTGACAGAAGGAGAGGCCGACAAAATAAAGCCGCCGGGACTCGGTGAGGAAGAGAATGTTTTCACCGTTTTAACTTCTGTATTGATGGGGAAGGTGTGGATGCTTTGAATATAAGAACGGTCGGAGGCAAGACCTCCCAGATTGTATCTTCTTTTGATAGAAGGATTGAGACTGACCGCCTGGTTATCGCCTTTAAAAAAATCTGTAACTTCTATGACCACGCTGGCCGAGTCCTTTCCAAATGCTTTGATGTCAAAAGAAGCGGCAATTGGATCCAGGTTGGAATTTCGAACAGCCTGGGAAATAGGTTGGGATGAATCGGTTGCTATACTAACTACCGTGATTACCCGTAGGAATACGTTGTTTAAAGGTCCTTTTTCCCAGCGGATGGTTTGACTATTCACCCTTTCCCCGCCGTAATTATAACTTCCTGCAGGTGTTTTACTATAGCGCGTGACTACCAGGATTTCCCGGTTCATCACGGAATCCGCAATCTCAAAATACCATTTATCATCGACTTTGTGTACTGTGAACAATCCGGACCGGCTAATGGCCTTATCCGTGATGACATCTTTGTAAGGTTTGGGCCCGGTTTTCGGATTATTATTCCCAGCCGGGTTCCCATTTCCTGCCGGGGGTGCTGTCACTGGGGGAACCGGTGTTTTTTGCTGTGCTGCAAGAGGCCTGGCTGCCGCTAACAACAGCAAATAAATGACCATTTTTTTCATACGCGTTAAAATAATTTTAGATTAAGGCGATGAAATTAATGAAGAGAGGTGACTCACCCTATTTATTTATATGAATGGTTGAAACTGCAGTGAAATGCACCATAATTCGATACTTGAACCGGATACATGGGATTTCTTCGATTAAGCATTCCGGTTGATACAATTGAGGTCTTCAAAAGCAATCTCCAGGCGCTTGATAAAACTTTCCTGTCCTTTTCTTAACCAAACGCGCGGGTCATAATATTTCTTATTTGGCTTATCCGGACCTTCTGGATTCCCGAGTTGGCCTTGGAGGCAGGCTTCATTCTTTTTGTAATACTGAAGAATACCTTCCCAGAAAGCCCATTGCAGATCTGTATCGATATTCATTTTGATAGCTCCATAGCTAATGGCTTCCCTAATCTGGTGCTGGGGAGAACCGCTGCCACCATGGAATACGAAATAGACAGGCTTGGGCCTCGTTTTAAATTCCTTTTCAACGTAATCCTGACTGTTTTTAAGAATTATCGGACGCAGTTCAACGTTTCCCGGACTATAAACACCATGAACATTACCAAATGCCGCAGCAACACTGAACAGTTTCCCGACTTTGCTTAATTCTTTGTAGGCATAGGCAACATGTTGCGGCTGCGTATACAATTTTTCATTTTCAATACCGCTGTTATCAATGCCATCCTCTTCCCCTCCGGTGACTCCAAGTTCTATTTCGATGGCCATACCAAGCGGCTGAATGCGTTTGAAAAACGCTACTGAAGTCTGAATGTTTTCTTCGATGGGCTCCTCCGACAGGTCCAGCATATGTGAACTAAAAAGGGGTTGTTTTTTTTCTTTATAAAACTGCTCCCCT
Source organism: Chitinophagaceae bacterium (assembly GCA_003135585.1). Lineage (GTDB taxonomy): Bacteria > Bacteroidota > Bacteroidia > Chitinophagales > Chitinophagaceae > Puia. Next base: position 198 of record PLCH01000477.1, on the reverse strand, counting down.
GCATCGATCAGACCGCTTACCCAGGGCAGCCATTTTTTTGCTGCATGATCGGTATGCAATATGACGGGAATCCCATAATATTTGGCTACGTTATGGATATGCAGGGCACCTGAAATCCCTCCCGAAATATTTGCCTGCAGTTTGTCATTTGGCATGCCTTTGCCTGCAACAAATTGTGCTCCTCCATTGGAAAATTGT
>PLCH01000209.1 GCA_003135585.1 Chitinophagaceae bacterium | reverse complement strand
GCATTTACATTTTCCAGCTAAGGGACCAGGGTGGAAAAATTGTTAAATCGGGAAAATTCCAGGTCATCAAATAACTTTTATATAACCTGAACCACGAGGAATTTGAGGTAACTGGTATTTTCCAGTCCCCAGAGAATGGGATGATCAGAAGACTGCGTCCCCCATCTCACCTGTCTTAATTTCCTACGGGCATCAGTAGCCGCTAATTGAATGATCTCCGAAAATAGTTCGGGTTGCACCAGGCTGGTGCAGGAAGAAGTGANNGTTTCATCCCCCGCAAATTAATTTCTTTATAGCCCGCAATCGCTTTCTGTAGATTTTCCCGGCTTTTGGTAAAAGCGGGAGGATCCAGCATGACAACATCGTATTGCCTTCCTTCTTTGCCCCATTGTTTCAGCACATCAAAAGCATTAATCACTTCAAACCTGGCAATCCCCTGGACTCCGTTTAGTGCGGCATTCAGGTTGGCCTGGGTCACGGCATTTTCCGATATATCCAGGCCAAGGACCGATTTTGCTCCATAATGAGCCGCGTGGATCTCAAAACTGCCTGTATAGGTAAACGCCCCCAGCACCTCGGCTCCTTTTACAATATGACGGATGTAGCCCCTGTTATCATGCTGATCCAGGAAATACCCCGTTTTTTGTCCATTTTCCAGATCGACATAAAAACGAAGCCCGTTCTCGTGCAAAAGAATGGTTGTATCGAAAGGAGCCGATAGAAACCCCTTTTGCTGGGGCAGACCTTCCAGTTCCCGAACCGGCACGTCATTGCGTTCAAAAATGCCTTTGGGATGAAAAATTTTCTCCAGCGCTTCTACAATGGCTGGCTTCCACAGGTCTATGCCCAGGGCCAAAGTCTGGATTACAAAATAATCATTGAATTTGTCGATAATCAGGGCTGGAAGTTGGTCTGCTTCCCCGAATACCAGGCGGCAATTTTCGGTGTAACCGATCTTTTGCCGGTATTCCCAGGCCTGAAGAATGAGATCATGAAAAAATGGCCCGTCTATGGTTTTTGCGGGATCCCTTGTAAGCAACCTAACCAGTATCTGGGAACGGGGATTGATATATCCCTTTCCGACGAATTTTTTACCGGCTGAAAAAACTACCACTATTTCCCCTCCCTTTACCTCGCCTTCAATGCTTCCTACCTCGTTGGCATAAATCCATGGATGTCCGTTTTCAATTCGGCTGCTGATCTTTTTGTTCAAATAAACCCTTATCATCCTGCAAAAATAAGCTATGGCGCCCGGCCAGGACAATTTGTCTCTAAAAGCAGACTTGGCAATATAATTGACAATCTTACCTTTGCGTCAATTTTTAAGAATATGAAAGAAAAAGATAAAAAATATTCACAGGAACAGGCTGCCTCCTTAGCGGATGAAGGAGGAATTGACAGGGATGTTGATATGAATACAGATGAAAATATGGCTGGAACAACCCATCTCAATGACAGGTTAGCTGAAGAAAGCGAGGCGGATAAGTTAAGTGATGAACTGCAGGCACAGAAGGACAAATACCTCCGTTTATTGGCTGATTTTGATAATTTCAGGAAAAGGAGCGCCAAGGAAAGGCTGGATTTGATTCAAACGGCAAATAAGGACCTGATTGTTTCGCTGCTGGACGTGCTGGATGACTGCGACCGGGCCGAAAAACAACTGCAAAATAGTGAGGATCTGGGCCAGGTGAAGGAAGGCGTACTCCATGTCTTTAACAAGCTCAGGGCCATACTTCAAGGTAAAGGGCTCCAACCCATGAAAACCCTTCATGAAGATTTCGATGTGGAGAAACATGAGGCAATTACTGAAATTCCGGCTCCAAGTGGAGACCTTAAGGGTAAAGTTGTTGATGAGCTAACAAAGGGATATTACCTGAATGACAAGATTATCCGGTTTGCCAAAGTGGTGGTGGGAAAATAAACAGTGCAGCCTNNGAAGATAGGTAATTCATTCAAATTTAAACCCTTAAAGGGGTTTTGTAATCAGAGAACTGTGCATGAAAAGAGATTATTACGATATTTTGGGAATTACGAAAGGATCTTCGGTGGAGGATATAAAGAAGGCATACCGCAAAACGGCCATGCAATATCATCCAGACCGCAATCCCGGAGATAAGGCTGCCGAAGAGAAGTTCAAGGAGGCGGCACAGGCCTATGAGATATTAAGTGATTCCGACAAGCGGGCCCAATATGACCGGTTTGGTCACGCAGGCGTCAGCAATAACGGACGTGGCGGTTTCAGTGGCGGCGGAATGAATATGGACGACATCTTCAGCCAGTTCGGAGATATATTTGGAGACGATATTTTCGGTAGTTTTTTCGGCGGCGGCAGAAGGAGCGGAGGGGCTACCCGGCCCAGGGGCACCAGGGGCAGCAACCTGCGGATAAAATTGAAACTTTACTTTGCCGAAATCGCTCAGGGTGTCACTAAAAATATCAAGGTAAAAAAATATGCGACCTGTACAACCTGCGGGGGAAACGGCGCGAAGGATAAGGGCAGCATGCAGACCTGCAATACCTGCGGGGGCAGCGGACAAGTGAGAAAAGTGAGCAACACTTTTTTAGGACAGATGCAAACGGTTACGACATGCCCCACCTGTAACGGTGAAGGAACCATGGTGACTGCCAAATGTTCGGCCTGCAAAGGCGAGGGAAGGGTTTACAGTGAAGAAACCGTCGTCATTGAAATACCTGCCGGGGTGCAGGAGGGGATGCAATTGAGCGTCGGAGGAAAAGGCAATGCGGGTGAAAGGGGAGGCCCTCCCGGCGACCTGATCAGGCTGATTGAAGAAGAACATCATGAAGAATTGCACCGGGACGGATTAAATGTGGCGTTTGAACTTTATATATCATTTACTGATGCGGTTTTCGGACTGCAGGTGGAAGTACCGACGATTGACGGTAAGGCAAAAATAAAGATCCCGGCAGGTACCCAAAGCGGAAAGATCTTCCGGTTGAAGGGTAAGGGATTTCCGGCTGTGAATTCTTATGAAAAAGGGGACCAGCTGATCCATGTAAATGTTTGGACACCACAGCATGTATCGCCCGAAGAAAAAGTTATGATGGAGAAGCTAAGCCAGTCACCCAATCTGCAGCCGAAGCCGGACAAGAATGAAAAAAGCTTTTTCGATAAAGTAAGGGAAATGTTCAGTTAGCCGCTCTTCAGCATAAGCCCACCGGACTCGGGACTTAAAAACGGGGGCATAGCACCTTGTATTTTGCAGAATTGTCGCGTTCGAGGAAGCCTATATAGGAAATCGATATTTCAACCCCGCCCCTTCCCTGACTCACTGTTTCAAGAGGAGATACATTTACATCATAACTGATGGCAATGGACAAAGGCATCATATCCAGTTTGAGCACGGGAATAAAGGCATCCTTCCATCTTAAAAAAGCACCCAGGCTTACGACATATTGAGGCGCGTCAGGGAAGTCACCCAATTTATGGGAATACAACGCTCCGGCGATGGTTTCTTGTGACGCACCCTGCGCGGAATGATCCGCCTGAATTGTAAAATACGAATAGTCATCTATGTTAACTTTCACCCCGGCCGAAAAAACATATTTGGGATCCAGTTCTGTCCGGGCGTCCTGGTAAAATGAATTTTGAGGCCGGTTGAGATGATGATAGGCAAGTCCAAGGAACAGGCTGTTTTGCTGGTCCGCTCCGAACGATTCATTAAAGCTCATGCCGACACTGCCATCCCAATAATGAATATCAGGGGTAGGAAAGGTTTCTCCGTCCGCAAGACTCGGATTATAAGCGGTACCGTCAAACTGGTTATTGGTGGTGACTTTGGTGCGATCGATCCTTTTTTCCACATATCCTCCCATAAATCCCAGGGACAAATACATCGTCTTTTCATTGCTTAGGGATTTGTGGTAGTTCAGTGCCGGGAAAACTTCGTTCGTGGTAAGTCCGATGGTGCCCGCTTTATCATACAAAACCTGCAAACCGGCGGTGAGGAAATCATTGCTTCGGCCGACCGGCATTTTGTATTCCCCGTTAAAGGACCCGGTACGGTAGGCATTGGTAATGCTGTTCCACTGATCCCTGTAAACCAACTGGATGCGGTAATCACCAGTAAAAATTCCGGCAAGCGAGGGNNGTACCACAAGGATCAGTGATAACAGTGATAACAAATATTTTTTATAAAGTAAGCGGTTTCTCATTTTTAACAAATGATTGAATATTTATTTTATCAGAGCTACGTTGCCGTGATAAGGTAATAGGGTTGAATTATCGCAAATAATCTCTATCGTATATATATAAACGTCAACTGGTGCTTTTTTCCCGTTGATCGTTCCATCCCATCCGGCAGAAGGATCATTTGGGGCAAAATCCCTTTTCTCAAATACTATCTGTCCCCAGCGGTTATAAATGACCATGGAGGGTATGATATGCAACCCTTTGCCCCTTACATAGAATACATCGTTTACACCATCCCCGTTTGGAGAGAAGGTATTGGGAACAAAGAAATTTGTATTGTTACAGACTACAGTGATGGTAAGGCTGTCAGCTGCAGGGCAGGTTCCGTTGTTTGTCACGTTCACGATATAGGTCGTGGTACTTTGAGGTGTAGCCAGCGGTGAAAAACAATTCGTACAGCTCAGGCCCTTCACAGGCATCCAGTTAATGGACACAATATCCGGCGAACCGCTGCCCTGAATCTGATAGGAAGAGCCTACCGGAATCGTTACATCCGGGCCGGCATTCACAGTCGGGTAATTGAATACCGAGACCTAGATATTTTGTGTATCACTGAAGCAATATTTGTTATCACTCCCGATCACCTGGTAGGTGGTGGTTACAATGGGGCTTGCAACCGGATTGGCTATTGCAGGGTTGCTGAGTCCGGCTACGGGAGTCCAGGAATACAGTGCTGCACCGCTGGCAACCAATTGAACACTCTTACCCAGACAAACAGAATCATCCGGGCTCACGCTTACGGTTACCGGCTGATTTACGGTTACCACAATGGTGTCTGTAGCCTGGCATCCGAATGCACTGGTTCCGGTTACCATATAAGAAGTAGTAACGGCAGGTGTGGCAACCGGGTTAGAACAATTCGTACAGCTCAAACTGCTGTTGGAAGGCGGCAACCAGGTATAGGAAGCTGCATTGATCGCCTGAAGTTGCAGGCTTTGGCCCAGACATATGGTAGTATCTGCACCTGCATTAACTGGAGGCAGAGGATAGATAATAAAGTTTTTCATTACCGTATCCATGCAGCCGCTGCTATTGGTTGCAATAAGCCTTACCGAATCGTTACCTGCCAAAGGATAGCTTTGGGCAGGAGGGGACTGAAGCGCTGATGACTGACCATTGAAAAAATTCCATGACCAGCTAAGGGCGGAAGTGTCCGGCACCACAACAATCCCATTAAAACTGATATTCGCCGGAACGCACTGTGAAATGGCTCCTGTTATATCTACCACGGGTACGGCAACAACCTTTACTTGTTTTATGATGGAATCCTTGCAGCCAAATTGTGTGGTCACTACTAGTTTGACATTATATAATCCCGGTGCAGCAAAGCCATGCGAAGGATTCTGGAGGGTTGAATTTCCACCGTCAGCAAAATCCCATGCCCAGCCTGTTATAGTACCGTTTGTTTTTGTGGAATCGGTAAATTGCATCTGTCCGTTTCCACACAACACTTTTTTGTCGGTAACAAAATCCGGATGCACGGCAACCACTTTAATGGTATCTCCCAAAATTACCGGCACCTGACAGCCGGCCGCATCTTCCAGGGTCACCTGCGGAACAAAATTGCCCGCGGAGTCATAAAAATGGGTGGCAGAAGGTACAACGGTCGAGAAAGGGGCACTGTTGTCACCAAAAATCCAGGTGAATTTTACTACTCCTGATGTGAGTATATTGAAATTTACTGTCAAAGTATCACAACCACCCTGCGGACTATAGCTCAGCAATCCATAAGGACCAAATACTTTCATCGTATCCGTAGCTCTTGCCGTGCAGCCTCCGGGGCTGGTTACAATAAGAGTAGCAGGATAAGTGCCAGGTATATAATAATTATGCGTAGGGTTCAGCAGACCTGAGGTACTTCCATCCCCAAACAGCCAGTTGACTGATCTGTTATAACTTCCTGTAAAAGTAAAATGGGAGACCAGGGGCGGACAGGAAACAGTTGTATTATCAACATTAAAGGAAGCCGTCGGGGTATCAATAATTATGGCATTTGTCTTAACCAATGCATCCGTGCAACCATAAGTATCCGTCAGATTCAATTTTATTGTATAACGACCCAGGACAGGATAATTTTGAGAAGGAGGATTGGGCCCGTTAAAAGTATTTCCATTTCCAAAATCCCAACTATAAACCGGATTAAATCCTCCGGTGGATACATTGTTGAAGGCAATTACCGAACTGGGGCAATAAGCAGAATCGCTGGTAGCAAATGCGGCTTTTGGAATCGAAACCGTTATGTAATTTCCTTTAAAAGCACTGTCCGTGCAACCGGAAGCGTCGGTTACCTTCAATTTCACAGAATAAATGCCCTGGGTTGTATAGGTATGTGTGGGATTTGCGGACGTGGTTCCATCCCCAAAATCCCATAACCGGCTAACAATGGCATGCGTTCCATCCGTTGTGGACTGGTCCGTAAATACAGCTGTATAGGCAGAACAGGAAAGTGTACTATTCACGGTAAAATCAGCTTTCGGGCCATTAACCGTGATATAATTCGTTTTGATAACGGTATCAATACAACTCAAAGTGTTGGTGGCATACATAGTCACCGTATAAACTCCTGATTTGGCATATATATGTGCCCAGTTGGAATTACCCACCGGACCAAGTGTATCGCCATCCCCGTAAACAAAAGTATAGGAGCCGATTCCTGCATTATTGGTCGGGCTTATAATTACCGTGGTGTTCTTGCAGACAGTTGTGGCGCTGGCGACAAAGCTGGGCGTTGAACCAACCACTATGATTTGTGTACTTTTATCGGTGCATCCCGTAACTCCGGTAACTTTTAGGGTTACCGTATAGGTACCTGCACTTGCATAGGTATGGTTAGGGTTCGCGCTGGCTGAAAGGCCACCGTCCCCGAAATCCCAGCTATATACGGAAACAGGCCCAATTGAAAAATCCTTAAATGAATACAGGCTCTGGTTGCCACAGCTATTCGTGTAACCAAACTTCGAAAGAGGGGGGTTGACCGTAATCAAATTGGATACGGTGACCGAATCATTGCAACCTTTATTATAAGCGATCAGTTTAACCGAGAAGGTACCTGGTGAAGTATAATTGTATACGGGATTTTGAAGGGTTGATGTCCCGCCATCGCCGAATATCCATAACCACTGGTCAGGAGGGCCGCCCGATTTGTCCAGAAAACTTACCCCCGTGTTCATACACACGGTCGTTGGGGAAGCAGTAAATGAAGGGGTCGGCTTGATTGTGCCGACTTTTATACTGTCGAAAAAAGTAGCGCTGCATCCTCCGGTAGAAATGAGGGTTATCGTTACACGATAAGCGCCGGGTCCATAAACCTGCATCGGCGGATTTGCTACGGTATAGGTATTGCCGTTTCCAAAATTCCAGGAATAGCTCGCAATTCCATCCACCACTGTGTCTACCAGGTTGGGTGAAAATGAATAGGGCGCACAACCATAACCGGGCAGGTTGGATATGGATACAACGGGTTTGACTACCTGTACAAATTGCGTTTTTATAATAGTGTTGCTGCAGCCCGAAGCGTTTGAAACCGTTAATTTGACATCGAATCTGCCGTATGTATTGTAAAGATGACTGGGGTTTTGCTGATTGGAAACAGTGCCATCACCAAAATCCCAGGCCCAGACGGTTGTAGTACCCGTGGATTGATCCTGAAAATTAACTGTCAAAGGAGGCTTGCAGCTAAGAGCGCTTCCATTGGCCTTAAAATTAGCCAACGGTGGGTTAAAGACCTTTA
>PLCH01000159.1 GCA_003135585.1 Chitinophagaceae bacterium | reverse complement strand
TCCCTGTCCGAGTTCCCTAGCTGCACTCCTGGCCGACCCATTTTCCAGAGTAGCCATTCCGCTTTTGCCGGGTTCACCGCTAAGATTTTCAGGACCGATGGACCTTGTCCTGGCGTCTGATAAACGAAACAAATTCCCCAGGTTCATGTCAAGACCATTGAACCTGGAAGATTTTTGTGCAAATCCCAAAGATGCACAACAGAAAAACAATATCCAGGTGGAAAACTTTTTCATGTGATCGTATTTTGTCACAGAAATTTACTGCAAGAATTTGGGAATTGGATTTTTTTCTCTGCTAATAGCCAAACAGTTTGGTATCCTGCAAATTTTAGCGTCAAACCCCAGTATGAATTCCCTGAAGGCCAGGGAAAGGATAACAAGAAAAGAAAAAAAATTCTTCACAGTCTTGGTTTACGCATCGGTTAAGTAGAGTATAAATGCAAAGCACTTGTTAAAAGCTGTTTATACATCTTATCTATTATACCAGGAGTCATTCCGGCTGTAAAAAGTTCAGGAGCAGCGCGGGGAAATCTATCCACCACTTATCAACAAAGGAAAACAGAATCAAGNNGTAAAGAACTGTGCGATTAAAGAGTCTAGAAATCAAAGGGTTTAAAAGCTTTGCTGATAAGACCCATATCAATTTCAACGAAGGAATTACCGGTATCATCGGACCCAATGGTTGCGGCAAAAGTAATATCGTTGACAGTATCCGCTGGGTGATAGGCGAACAAAAGATCAGCCATCTGCGCTCGGAAAACCTCGATAGCCTGGTATTCAACGGATCCAAGAGCCGTTCTGCTTCCGGTCTTGCGGAAGTCAGCCTGACCTTTGAAAATACCAAAAATCTTCTTCCGACGGAATTCAGCACCATCACCATTACCCGTAAATTTTATAAAAGTGGGGAAAGTGAATACCGTCTCAATGATGTTTCCTGCAGATTAAAGGATATACAGAACCTGTTCATGGATACAGGCATATCGACCGACAGCTATGCTATCATCGAGCTTGGAATGGTGGATGATATTATCAAGGACAAGGAAAATAGCCGCCGCCGGATGCTGGAACAGGCAGCGGGGATATCCATTTATAAAACCCGCCGCAAGGAAGCGAACCTGAAGTTGGATGCCACCCAGCAGGACCTTGCCCGGATTGAAGATCTTTTGTTTGAAATTAATAATCAATTAAAAGGACTGGAAAACCAGGCTAAAAAGGCAGAGAAATATTTCGAAATACGCAAGGAATACCGCGAGCTGAGCATTGAACTTGCCAAAGCCGCCTTGGAAGGTTTCCAGATCACCTATAAGGAATTAAATACCCAATCTGAGATCGAAACCAACAGAAGGATCCAATTGGAGGTACAAATCGCCGGTGATGAAGCAACAATTGAACAGGAGAAACTGGTATTCATAGATAAGGAAAAGGCGCTTCAATCTTTGCAACATGCCTTCAATGACCTGGTCCAAAATTTCCGCACACGCGAAAATGAGAAANNAAGAAAAGGAAAACAGCCTGCAGGAATTTCTGCAAAAAAGTGAGGGACAATTAAGTGGGCTCCAGGAAAGTATTGCCTTTACCCAACAACAGTCAGTAGAAGAAGAAAATAAAATGAACGGCCTACAGGTGGAGCTGGAGGCTTTAAAAATGGCAGTAGACCAGTCCCGGGAATCTTTTGACCAGAAAAGGATTTCGATCGAGGCCTTACGCAGTAAAAACGCACAGATACAAAGGGAACAATTCGAGGCAGAAAAGAAGGTGGCCATCGCTGATACCTCCATTCAAAATCTCCAGGCCGGTATTCAACAGACGGAAACGGAAAGGACGATTCGGGAAAGCCAGCTTAAACAGCTGGACGAAGAAAGGATGCTGAAAGAAAAAGAATTGGAAAACAAGAAAACGGATCTGCTGCAATTACAGCAGCACCATGAAAGAACAAAGGAACAAATTGTGCTTACCCAGAGTGAATTGGAAGAATTACGCCAGTTATTGGCAGATGAAAATCGCAAACTGGATGCAAAAAAAAATGAGTGGGAGCTTCTGAAAAGCCTGATTGATTCAATGGATGGCTATCCCGAGAGTATAAAATTTTTACACAAAAACCCCAACTGGAACCATACTGCCCCCATCTTATCGGATATCATCTATGTAAAAGAGGAATTCCGGGCTGCAGTAGAAAATGTGTTGGAACCTTATTTGAATTATTACGTGGTAAACAATCTGGAGGAAGGCTGGCAGGCTGTACACTTATTGGATGATAATAAGAAGGGTAAGGCAAACTTTTTTTTACTCGATAAATTTACAGGAAATCCCGCGGACATTGCTCATCAGCAGCCAGAGGGAACCATTCCCGCGATCCAGGTAATTGAAGTTGACGGCCAATACCAGGGATTAGTGGCCTATTTGTTAGGTAATGTATTTATTGCAGAAACGGATGAAGCCCTTGTTCATTCCAATGGCGCTATCATATTGGAAAAAAATGGTAAATACGTAAAGGGAGAATATTCTCTGACTGGAGGAAGTGTGGGGCTTTTTGAAGGCAAGAAAATCGGCCGGGCCAAAAACCTGGAAAAATTATTCGAAGAAATCCTGGCTCAGGAAGAAGTCGTAAGTCAATTGAAAACAGAGATTCAGGCAAAGCAGAATGAGGTTACGGGCTTTAATGAACAATTAAAAGAACAGGCGATAAAACAAGCCGAAGAAGACAGTAACCGTTTGATCAACCATGTATTTTCGATTCAGAATAAAATCGAGAACCTTCGGGGTTTGCAACACAGTTCTCAGGACAGAATGGAGGAATTGCAGTTAATTCTCGAAGAAACAATCGCCTCCATTGAAGGGACGAGAATTGAGTGGAAACGATTGCTGGTCCTGGTAAATGAATCCAGGGAAAAAATGCAGATTGCCAATGAAGAATATGGAACGGCAGAGACCACTTATAATACTGCATTTTCGGGGTACAATGATTTTAATTTGCAAATAACCCGGCAATCCAGCAGGATCACCGCTCTGAATCAGGAATGGGAGTTCAAGAACAATCAGCTGTCCGAACTGCGCAACCAGGTCGAGGTAAACGCAGCCCAGTTGAAACAAACAAATGAAAACATAGCCCAGAGCGAACAATTATTGAATGAATCCGAAGAAGCGCTGATGGAATTATTGCGGGGCAAGGAGGTCGAAGAAAGGAACCTGAATGAGGCCGACC
>PLCH01000059.1 GCA_003135585.1 Chitinophagaceae bacterium | reverse complement strand
GCGGAGACCTTGTACAATTGGCCCATCTTGGCCTGGGTTTAATCGGCGAGGGAGAGGTTATGTTTGAAGGGAATGTATATCCTGCGAATCAAATATTTGAAAAGTTTAATATAAAACCGCTCTCCATTCAGATAAGGGAGGGTATAGCCATACTGAATGGCACTTCGGCCATGACAGGTATTGGCCTGGTGAATATTGTACAGGCAAAAAAACTATTGCACTGGGCTGTCATGCTGTCTGCAATGACCAACGAAATTGTCGAGGCTTTTGACGATCATTACTCTCATGAACTGAACATTGTAAAGCATCACACCGGTCAAAACAGAATAGCCACTATGCTTCGCCTCATTCTGAAAGATAGTAAGATGATCAGAAGCCGTACAGACCATTTGTACAATCCTGATAATATCAATCAGGAAATATTTGAGGATAAGGTACAGGAATATTATTCCCTCCGCTGCATTACTCAGGTGTTGGGACCGATTTATGATACCATCTGCCAGGCTGAAAAAATTTTGGTGGATGAACTGAACTCAGTCAATGATAACCCGGTGGTTGACCATGAAAATCACAATATTTTTCATGGAGGAAATTTTCACGGGGATTATGTGTCCCTTGAAATGGATAAAGTAAAAATTGCGATCACAAAATTGTCCATGCTTGCCGAAAGGCAGCTCAATTACCTTTTAAACGATAAATTGAACCAGAAATTCCCTCCTTTTGTAAATCTCGGGATACTGGGTTTCAATTTTGGGATGCAGGGAATGCAGTTTACGGCAGTTTCTACGGTAGCTGAAAATCAGACCCTGTCTTTTCCCATGTATGTCCACAGCATACCCAATAATAATGATAACCAGGACATCGTGAGCATGGGATGCAATGCCGCTTTCCTTACCAAAAAGGTAATTGACAATTCATTTGAAGTTCTATCTATACAGGTGATGACAATAGTGCAGGCCATTGATTACCTGGATTGTGTCTCCAATTTATCCCCCGCAACGCTCGCGGCCTATACCGAAATAAGAAAAATATTTCCTAAGTTTATTGAGGATAGGCCAAAATATAAGGACCTGGAAAAGGTTAAAAATTATTTTGAAATATCCGACCCGGTTATTTCTTTCAACCCAGCTGTGGCTCAGGCAATAAAAGCGATTCATTAGTCAAGTAAAATACTGAGTTAAATTGTAAGGAAATGAAATGTGCATTAGTTACCGGCGGGTCCAGGGGAATAGGAACCATTATTTGCGTCAAAATGGCCGAAATGGGTTATTATGTCCTTATAAACTATAAAGGAAATAAGGCAGAAGCGGAGATCACTCTTTCAAAACTGAAGGAGAGGGGCGGCAATGGGCAATTATTGCGATTTGATGTTTCTGCCAAAGACCAGGTTCACGAGGTATTGGGAGCATGGATCGAAAAAAATCAGGACAAGTGGATCGAAGTTTTGGTAAATAACGCCGGCATTAAAGAGGACGGGCTGATGATATGGATGAAGGATGAGCAATGGGATAAGGTAATAAAAACGAATCTGGACGGTTTTTTCTATGTTACCAGACAGGTATTAAATAGCATGCTGGCCAAAAGATTTGGAAGGATAATCAATATAGTCTCTCTTTCCGGAATAAAAGGTTTACCGGGCCAAACGAATTACTCAGCTGCCAAGGCAGGTGTAATAGGGGCCACCAAGGCATTGGCACAGGAAGTGGGTCGAAAAGGAATTACAGTAAATGCGGTGGCCCCCGGATTTATTAAAACTGATATGACCAGGGATTTGGACGAAAAAGAACTACAGGCCCTTATTCCGGTCAAAAGATTTGGATTACCTGAAGAAGTAGCATATGCCGTTGGTTTTTTGGCTTCACCTGAAGCTTCCTATATCACAGCCCATGTTTTATCCATTAACGGAGGATTGTATTCTTAGCCATAAAACAAATGAATAAAGTCGTTATTACCGGTTTGGGCATTTATTCTTGTATCGGAAANNAAAAAACCTGAAGGAGGTCGGGGACTCCCTTTATAAAGGCAAGTCAGGTATTGTCTTAGACCCCACCCGAAAAGAATTTGGATACCGTTCCAGCTTAACCGGCTTTGTAGAGAGGCCAAATTTAAAAGGATTACTGGATAGAAGGGCCCGGATCACGCTTCCGGAACAGGGTGAATACGCCTATATGGCTACCACCGAAGCATTAAAAAATGCCGGCATAGAACAGGATTGGATAGATCAGCATGAGGTCGGGATTATATATGGTAATGACAGCTCAGCAAAACCACTTATTGAATCCACCGATATCATGCGGGAAAAGAAAGATACCATGCTGGTTGGTTCGGGTGCGGTATTTCAGACCATGAACTCAACTGTGACAATGAACCTGGCCACTATTTTTAAATTAAAGGGCATCAATTTCACGGTGAGTGCTGCCTGTGCAAGCGGTTCCCATGCAATCGGTTTGGGATATCATTTTATAAAAGCCGGTTTGCAGGATTGCATTATCTGTGGAGGCGCACAGGAAATTAACCATTTATCTATGGGAAATTTTGATGCTCTCTCAGCATTTTCCATCCACGAATCTGAGCCTTTTCGCGCTTCCCGGCCCTTTGACAGAAGCCGGGACGGACTTATTCCGAGTGGCGGCGCTGCCACTGTCATCGTAGAGNNAAGAGAGCCTGGAGTCCGCACAAAAAAGAGGAGCTCCCATACTGGGAGAAATTTCAGGATATGGATTTTCATCGAACGCCGGGCATATTTCAAATCCAACCGTAGACGGCCCTGTGCGCGCACTGCACATGGCTTTAAAAGATGCAGGAATCGATGCGGACCAAATAGACTATATAAATGCACATGCAACCTCAACACCTGCAGGAGACAGCAGCGAAGCAAAGGCCATCCATGAAGTTTTTGGGGCTGCAAAACCTTTTGTAAGTTCAACCAAGTCAATGACGGGACATGAATGCTGGATGGCAGGTGCAAGCGAAATTGTTTATTCGATGATCATGATGCAAAACGGGTTTATTGTACCTAATATAAATTTTGAAAACCCTGATGAGGATTCCGTTAAATTGAATATTGTAAAAACTTCGATAGAAGAAGATATAAATGTATTTTTGTCTAACTCCTTTGGGTTTGGCGGAACCAACTCATCACTTATTGTGCGAAAATGGAATAAATGACTACTTATGAAAAGTACTATTGAGAAAATAAACGAATTTTTAATAGAAGAATTTGAGGTGGAAACCTCCAAGATCCGTCCAGAGGCTAATCTGAAAGAGACCCTTGACCTAGACAGTCTGGATTACATTGATTTGGTTGTTGTGATTGAAAGCCATCTTGGATTTAAAGTAAAACCTGAAGATTTGCCGGGTATCATCAGCTTCCAGGATTTCTACGATTATGTTATTCCGCGCATTCATCAAAAACAGCATGCTTGATACCTTCCTGGCACAGTAAACCCAGAGGATCCACATCAGGTTATCGCATTTTTGTCAGTATATTAAAGAATTTTGGTGTTTTACCTGCCTATTTTCTGCTACGCATAGTTGCCTTTTATTATTTTTTGTTTTCCTACAAGTCGGCAAGACCTATATTTAATCTATTTCATCATAAACTGCGATACAATACCTTACAATCCTTGGTGAAACTCTACAGAAACTATTTTCTATTTGGCCAAAGCCTGATAGACAAAGTAGTAATTATGTCTGGAATACCAAATAGGTTCAGTTTTGAATTTGATGGGGAAGATAATCTGAGGAAAATGGTTAATTTACATAAAGGTGGGTTGTTGATAAGCGCGCATATTGGCAATTGGGAAATTGCCGGACATTTATTGAAAAGGTTGCGGACCAGGATAAATATTGTGATGTTTGATGGTGAACAGGCGCAAATCAAGGAATATCTCGCGGGAATAACCGGAGAAAGAAATACCCATATCATTGTAATAAAAAATGACCTTACCCATATTTATGAAATAAATGAGGCACTTAAAAAGAATGAATTTGTTTGCATGCATGCTGACAGGTATATGGAAGGAAACAAAACTATCAGCACCCCCTTCCNNTTTAACGTTCCCGTTTCGTTTGTTTTTGCCCTGAAGGAAAGTAATTTTCATTACCATTTTTTTGCCAGTGAAATAAAAGAATTTGGAAAGGGAGATAAAGAAATCAGGACCCAGGAAATGCTGAAGGATTTTACCGGAGAAATGGAAAAAAAATTAAGGGAATATCCGGAACAATGGTTTAATTATTATGATTTCTGGCGACAATAAACCCCTGGCAGGGAAAGACGATATTTTGTCACTTATTCCGCAAAGACCGCCCATGGT
>PLCH01000442.1 GCA_003135585.1 Chitinophagaceae bacterium | reverse complement strand
GTTAAATTAAGTCCTACACCACCGGCTTTAAGAGAAATCAGGAAAACCCTGGAATTATCATTTGTCTGAAAATTTTGAATGGATCGTTCTCTTTCGTGCGGCGGTGTACTTCCGTCGAAATAATCGAATTCGATATTACTCTCCTTAAGTTTTGCTTTGATCAACGCAAGCATGCCAAGAAACTGAGAAAATATCAATGCCTTATGTTCACCAATATTTTCCGTTATTTCCCTGGTAAGTTCATCCAGTTTAATTGAATGATTAGGGTATTTTTCCTCTTCATTAAGAATGGCCGGGCTGTCACAAATTTGCCGTAGTTTCATTAAGCCCTGCAAAATAGTGAGCTGCGATTTATCAATTCCTTCGCCTTCAATAACACCCATAATTTTATCGCGGTAAACATTTCGATATGCATCATATACTTTTCTCTGCTCATCTTCCATTTCGCAAAAAAGAATAGTCTCAGTCTTTTCGGGGAGATCTTTAGCCACCTGCTCCTTTGTTCTTCGTAAAATAAAAGGATAAAGCAGCTTTCGCAAATGGTCTTTTTGTTCCTGCTCACCAAATTTATCAATCGGGGTTGAAAATTCATTCCTGAAAAAATCAACAGATCCCAGCAGGCCGGGATTCAAAAAATTCATTTGGGCATACACATCAAAAGTATTGTTCTGTAAGGGAGTTCCACTCATACAAACCCTATTTTTTGCCGTAAGCAGACATGCCGCTTTTGTAACTTTCGAAGAAGGATTTTTTATAGCCTGTGATTCGTCAAGAATAACATAGTCAAATAAGATTTTCATCATTAATTGAATATCGCTTCTTAAAGTTCCATACGTAGTGATGATGATATTGTATTTTTGAAAGTCTTCAGGTTTCCTTGTACGAAGACTCCCATGATGTATGCACCAGTTAAGTGACGGAGTAAATTTCCTAATTTCGTTTTCCCAATTATAAATGAGAGTTGTTGGGCATACCACCAGGGCTTTTAAATTGCCTTCATCTTTTTTAAAATGGCTTAGCATACTTAATGCCTGTACTGTTTTCCCCAGTCCCATGTCATCAGCCAGAATACCTCCCCATCTTACTTCGTAGAGGTAGTTGAGCCAATGAAACCCATGAATCTGGTAAGGTCTGAGCACATGCTCCAGGTGTACTGGCGGCGGAATTTCCTTAATGCGTTTGAATTCCCTCAGTTGCTCATATTTTTCTTCCAGCCGAATAATCAGCTCTTCCTCGTTGCGGCTGTCATACAATTCATCAATCACGCTCATGTGATACTTTGACAAACGGAGCTGGTTGCTTTTCCCTTCACCTACGCGGAACAATAAGGAATATTTTTTGATCCATTCCTCAGGCAACACGCCCAGGGTGCCATCACTTAAGGGGACAAACTGCTGTCTGTTCGCGAGGGCTTTTTTTACATCCGCTATCGTCACTTTCTGGTCGCCGAAGACGATATCGACTTTGGCATCAAACCAATCCGTACTTCCGCTGATATGAATTTTTGTCTGGGGTTTGGCGGTATTGAAGCGGAAATTTTTTAAAGCCTCGAAACCATATACAGGTATTTTCATTTCCTGCATCGCATCCACGAACAGGAAAAACCAGTTGTTTTTCAAAACATCGCCCCCTTTGAGTGCGAGGCTCATCGAGCCTTCAGGATGGACGAATTGGGAATGCAGAGATTCCAATTTCTTGATAAATTGTAACTCGGCTTCTTTGTTCCTGTGCACGATAAGGACCTTATCACCATCAGAGACAACGATTTCATCCTTGCCACCGGGCCTTGTTTCATAACCTTTATAGGAGAAAAGCGGCTGAAACACCAGATAATCTCCTTTTTCCTGCAATAACAATCTTTTTTCAGGTTCTCCGTCCTTTACTTCCCGGATCATTTCCTCACTGAACTCCACAAAATAATCCTTGGTAAGGGGAAGAATAAAACTTCTTAATTGCTGCTGCCAATCTTCTTTCTCTATAATAATTTTCTTTTTTCCCGCAAATTTTTCAACCAGGGCAATATCCTCAGGTTTATTCCAGAGGTAGAGGTTGTCATTGTAAAAAAATATTAAACTGCTGCTGCATTCGTTTTGGATTACCTCAACGGCCTGTCCATTTATTTTTACAAAGCACTTGATTTCGAATTGATTTTTTTGGCTTAAAATTTTGAAAAAAGGAGTTAGTTCGACACTGGGAATGCCGATGGGTTGGAGGTTGCTAGTTTTAAAAGGTCTGTGGCCGTTCAGGTAAAACACAAATGGGTTAGCACATATCTCCGTAAATAACTTTTTGAACTTGGGGTGAAGGTATTCAACCATCAAAGCCTTGGTCTCTTCTGGCAAATCTTCCTCCTCGTGGTGAATAATATTTTCCCAAATGCCACTAAAAGGAGAGTTGCGGTTAAGGAATTTGGTTATTTCGGATTCCTGCATTTTGCGCAAGGATGGAATNNTTCAGTTAACAAGTCGGTGCTTACAAATTTTGATAAGTCCATTTTCTCCACCTTACCAATATAGGAGGTTTGATCATCGTTGCTTTCGCCTGCTATGGCGTCTACCACAAAACCAGGAAAACTGTCGTAATTAAAATTGAAGACTATTCCCAGACGCTGGGCAGATCCAAGTTCCTTGTCTTCCTCGGCTTCAATAACAGGCTGCGTTTCGGCAATCATCTGCTTTGGCCTGCCCTGAGGCAGCGGCGCCACCCGTTTGATAGAAGGATCAAGGACCCTTAGAAAAGGTTTACCTTCCTTATAGGTGAATTCGAATTTTCCTTCCAGGTTGTCATTCAGGGAATATCCATATACTTCCAACAATTTATTTTTTTCCTTATCCCAGTTCCGGATAGTGTCAAAATAATAAGGCCCATGCCGCTGGAGCAATTGTAAAAAAACGATCACTTTGGGAAGACAGAGCGGATGCAGCGGATCTTCATAATCGCAACTGGTATCAAAATTTCTTTCCTCATTTTTTCTGATAACCACACGGTAAGATATTCCGTCNNCGTCCAGCTCAACTGAGGCTTTTACCATTTCATCTTTGGCAGATTCAATTGTTGCCTTGTTATCTTTTAAATATTTTTCTGCATCTTCAAATGCCTGGGATGAACAAAGCACGCGTATGCTTCTGAGGTCAATGAATTTCATTTTCAGCACAGTATGCTGCTGCTTATATTGGACTTCTTCGGCCTTCAGCAGGTTTCTATCCAGCAATTCCTGTAACTGGATCAACGCCGCGGCTTCATGTCTGCAGATATCACTTAGGTTGTAAGGACAACTACACCTGACGGAAAGTGTTTTCGCATCTTTGAATTTCTGAACATAAACCTTGTAATAGGTGGCATAACTGTCGTCTTTCACCCGAAAGGTAACAGATTCAAACAACTCATCGTATTCAACCAACTCCACGTAACCAATGGCGTGAATTTTTTTTCCGCGACGGATTACTTCATCGGTTCCGTTGGTATATACATATTTGATAAGGNNCGGTAGCGCCATTCTGCTTATTAATTTCCACTATGAAAAGGCCAATCTGCAAAAGTACAGGAAAAATGACGAGCACTGAAAAGATTTAAGGAAATAATAATTTTTTTATGCTTTTGGAATAGCCTTTGCCGGGTATACCTTTGTGTCCTAGCTTTTATCCTTATTAAATACACGCTTATGGATTTTCGAGTAAAGATTGCATGCCTTCTTCTCTTAAGTTTGCCGGCATCCGGGTACCCACAAAAAATAAAAAAAGCAGACAAGGCCATTCTTGGTAATCTGGAAGTAGAAATTCACTATCTGGCAGATGATAAGCTGGAAGGAAGAAGGGCCGGGACAAGGGGGGAAAAACTGGCAAGCGATTTTATCATTGGGGAATTTCAAAAATTGAATCTCCAACCAAAAGGGGAAAATAACAAATGGCTGCAACCATTTGAAATCAATGAGGGTAAACAAATTAATCAGCCAACACATTTTCTTGTTAATAATAAGGAGCTCCTATTGGAAAAGGAATATTTCCCCCTGACTTTTAGTGCTACTAAAAATGTGGAAGGTATGCCTGCCATCGCATTACAGGAAAGCGGAGTACCCTGGTTTATTGACCTTAAGGAAATAATCGAAACAAACCAGAACAATCCGCATTTTGACATCAGCGAGGCGCTTCACTCCAAAGTAAACGATTGTGCTAAGAAAGGAGCAACCGCCGTCATTTTTTACAATACTTCCAGAACAGAGGATAATATTGCATTTGACCCCAAAGACAGATCGGAAATCGCAAGCATCCCGGTAATATATGTCAGTAAAGAAGCGAAAAGAAAGTATCTGAAAGATGAATCTGCCTCCCTGGATGTGAAAATCAATGTAGATATCAATGAAAAGAAAAGGACCGGTAACAATGTTTTGGCATTTTATAACAACGGAGCCTCCACTACCGTTGTAATTGGCGCCCATTATGACCATCTTGGATATGGCGAGGACGGTAATTCATTATACCGAGGTCCGGAAAAAATGATTCATCATGGCGCTGATGATAATGCCAGTGGTGTGGCTGCTATGATTGAATTAGCCAAATTACTGAAGCAGGCGAAATTGAGAAATAACAATTATTTATTCATTGCTTTNNTCCGACAGCCAACCTGGCGAGTATTAATTATATGATCAATATGGACATGGTGGGCAGATTAAATGACAGTTCGCACGCTTTGACGATTGGTGGATACGGCACCTCTCCCGCATGGGGACATTTGTTCGGCAGAAATGACGGTAAGAAATATTTCAGGATCAAATATGATTCCAGTGGCACCGGACCGAGTGATTACACTTCTTTCTACAGGAAGAATATTCCGGTTTTGTTCTTTTTCACGGGATTGCACAGCGATTATCACAAACCCACTGATGATTACCAAAAGATAAATTATAACGGCGAGTTGCAGGTTGTAAAATATATCTTC